>JBDNAO010000183.1:0-10067 GCA_039768375.1 Desulfobacterales bacterium
TCAAAGCTGATTCTTCGTCGCTCGTTTTCGTGGGCCGTTAAAAGCCTCGACGACAGATAACGGAGCTTTTCTTCCGATTCCCGCAGCTCTTCTTCGGCCTCTACCTGCGATGTAATATCCTGATAGGAAAAAATCTGCTTGCCGCCGGTCAGGACGACATTTCTGAAATGGATAATCTTATCCCGGCCGTCCCTGCATCTGACCCTGAAGGTTCTCGACGCAACCTCTCCCGACTGAACCCTGCGGTGCGAGTCCTTTTCCCAGATGGCGCGAACGCCATCCCGGTAGTTTTTGTCCGGATACGCTTTTTCGAACCACACCGCCTTATTGGGGATATCCTCGAGCGTATAGCCGAATGTTTCGGTAAACTTCGGATTGAAATACTCGAATGTCCTATCAGGCTTCATGATGGAAAAGCCAAGCGGGGCATACTCGACCAGAGTCCTGAATCTCTCCTCGCTTTCCTGCAGCAGCGCCGCGGCCCGCTCGTAGGCGTCGATGTCGTGCACGACCGTGACCCTGACCTTTTTACCTTTGTATTCCGCCATTTTACCGCGGATCTCGGCATGAAACGTTGTTCCGTCCTTTTTCAGCGCAAGGGCTTCATAGGGTTCCTCATATTCCGACAGCATATTGTGTCTGACCAGTTCCTTGGATTCGGGGGCAATGACATCCGTGCCGAATATTCCGATCAACTCATCATAGTCATAGCCGAACATTTTCGTTGCCGTTTGATTGGCTTCTATGCAAATCCCGTTTTCGGATATGAATACGGATTCAAAGGTTGCGTCCGCCAATGCGCGATAGCGCTCTTCGATGTTCTGGAGCGCGACCGCGTTTAGGCAACCTCGTCCGACCGACTTTTTGTGGTAGGATATTTTATTTCTGAAATCGCAGTGGGTTGCGTTACTTCTCCGTTTCCCGTCTAAAAACCCTCTCGTATTTTTTAAACAGCAATTCGGCTCTGCGGAACTCAGCTTCATGACATGATACCTTTACACTTGATACAACGTTTACAGTTTTATCGGACAAACCCAGTTTCACAAGCAGAGTATAGAATTAGTAACACAATGTGTAATTGTCGGCAACAAGTGATGTGAGAGGTTTCAATTAGCGCAGCTTCCTTTAGAGGGCACCCGCACGAGCTGCGTGGCGTAGAAGGCAGCTGCGTACTCCGCTCCGAAGCCACTGGTCACCGACGCGGTGATTCTACCGGCAAGGACCATGAAAAGGGGGGTGTAGGGTATCGGCTTTGGCAGTGCTTCCCGGTAGGCCGTCACAATCGCGCTTAAAGCCGGAGAATTTCCGACGAGCCAAAGCTCGTCTGCCTGTGAACACGGGGCAAACGATCGTATTTCATGGCCGATAACAAATAGGAGCGTAAACATTCCGAAACGTATTGATTTCTTCACGGTGCGAAACCCAAACGGATAAAATTTGCTGTATCAAACTTTCAAAAAAGAAAGGGCACTTCACCCGGAATCGGTAAAATGCCCTCATCTTAAAAAAAATGGGAAGTCTAAACGACAGTCACGTTGACAGCGGCGAGACCCTTTTGGCCCTTCTCGACGTCAAAGGTCACCCGGTCGCCTTCTGCAAGCGTTTTGAAACCGGATCCATTGATACCGGTGTGATGAACGAATACATCCGTTCCATCTTCCTGCTCGATGAAGCCGTAGCCTTTTTTTTCGTTGAACCACTTTACCGTTCCATTGGCCATAATGACACCCTCCTTTCCTTAAAAAATTCTCATAGTCCCAAACTGCAGGTGCCACTTGGTCAAATGGATCTTCCCTTCAGTGCGAAACCGGCCCGACGGTAATTGACGGGCCCACGATGATTAGTACTACTATACAACCTGTATTTGGATAAAATCAAGTGAATTTTAGCACGATTCAATGCCCGTGCTCCCTGCGGTAAACTTCAGTGACAGCAACAGCCACTTCGCGGCTGAAATCGGCCACTGCGCGGCTCTGTGCCGCCACAATGTTTTTATAGTCCGATCCACCGAGGTCGACACTGTAGGATGATTTGCGGTTTAAAATGACTTCTCCGTCGTGATTCCGTAAAATCGTCCACTGCACATCCAGTTCGGCACTGTCGTCCGGACGGGCATCGAACCGGGCCACCTCGACGGAAACTTGAAATTCGAAAACAGCACCGGCAGGCCAAGGATAAACAAAAATACTGTCGGTCTTTAATAGTTCGGCCAGGTCTTCCTTGAGCACGCGCATGAAGTTGTTCTTCAGCGGTTCGGCCCAGCGGTCGAACTCGGAAAACGAAATCTCATTCGGGCCGGTTCGAATGACGATCTGCGGCCGGTCCAGATAGCCGGGAAAGGAAACCGGTCCGATGCCGACCGACAAGCCGTCGAACGCTGCGGTTGTCGCTTCTCCGGTCTCCAGGTCCGGCAAGGCGCTGAGCAGATAATAATTCGAACGGGGCGACGGACCGGCGCATCCTGCGACAATGGCTAACAGAAGGCTAATTGATACGACGGTTCTCAGAATATACCGCTGCAACATGGTGACTATCTCCGGGTTCAAACGTTCACGGTTTTCTCAAGTTGACGATTTCCATGCGGTTGTTCCGCTCAGGGTGTTTGCGGGACGGGCCTTCGGTCATCACCACCAAGTGACCGCTCAACTCATGAACCTTGAGCCAGTTTTGAATCCAGGACCGCCAGTCGGTCGGGTGTTCCGGCTCGCAGACCGGAAAAACACCGTAGGAAAAAAGTAAGTCCTGACAGGTCTTCTCATAGCTGCTCACCGCCGTGATCCAGACCGGCAGCCTGAAGCGCGTGATGCGGCGGGCGGTGGCCCCGCTGTGAGTCGGAACGATTACGGCGGCGGGAGTGATCCGCTGAGAGGTGCTGACGACGCTCCGTGCAATCAAGTCGGGCAGGCTCACGTCCTTATCTCGATCGGATGCCGACAGTTCTTCCCGCACTGGATAGACGATCCGCAGGGGTTCAATATTCGCGGCAATGGATGCCAGCATTTCCGCGGCATCCACCGGGAACTGGCCCATGGCCGATTCGCCGGACAACATGACGGCGTCGGTGCCGTCCAGGACGGCATTGGCCACATCGGTGGCCTCGGCGCGGGTGGGCCGGCGGTTGGTGGTCATCGACTCGAGCATCTGCGTGGCGGTGATGACCGGCTTGCCGAGCCGGTTCGCTTTCCATATCAGTTGTTTTTGAACAATCGCGATCTGTGCGATCGGAATTTCCACCCCCAGGTCGCCGCGTGCCACCATGATGCCGTCAGCCGCCTGCAGAATATCGTCGATATGATCGAGCGCACCGGAGCGCTCGATTTTTGCGATCAGGAAAGGATCATGGCCGAGATCGGCCGCGGCTTTCCGAACGGCGACAATGTCGGTGGCGTTTTCGACGAAGGATTGGCTGATCGCGTCGACACCGTTTTCGAGGGCAAACGCCAGGCAATGCCGGTCGTGGTCGGTGAAGGCGCTGATGCCCAAATCGATGCCGGGCAGATTGAGGCCTTTACGGGAGCTCAGCTGTCCCCCGATCAGCACCTCGCAGCGGACCTCCCTGCCGGCCGATTCCAGCACTTCGAGTTGGATGAGGCCGTCGTTCAGGAAAAACCGGTTCCCCGGTCGCACGGCCTGCGGCAGTTCCGCAAAGGTGACCGAAACCCGGTCGACGGTCCCCTCGATATCGTCCGTGGTCAGGGTAAGAGTGTCGCCGACCCTCAATTTGACCGGCTCTTCAGCAAACTGGCCGAGCCTGATCTTCGGGCCGGGAAGATCGGCCATGATGGTCACTCGGCGGCCCGTGGCCCGTGACGCCTCGCGAATTCGCCGGATGACGGTCTGGTGCTCGGCAAAATCACCATGTGAAAAGTTGAGACGGGCCACGTTCATTCCGGCCCGGATCAAGCGTTCCAGGATATCCCGTGAATCGGAGGCCGGTCCGATGGTGCAAACGATTTTGGTCTTGTTAACCGGAAATGCCACGCCACCCTCCCTTTGGGTTCAAGCATTGGTAAAAAACCGGGGGTTATGATCTCTTCTTCAATTGGTCGGCCACGGCCTGGGTAGCCTTGCGAACCGCTTCGGGGTCGCCCAGATAAGTGTGATCGACCGGCGTCAAATCGTCCTGGAGTTCGTAGACCAACGGGATTCCGGTGGGGATATTGAGGCCGACAATGTCATCATCGTCGACCTTGTCCAGATACTTTACCAACGCCCGCAGGCTGTTGCCGTGAGCGGCAATCAATACCCGCTTACCGGCCTTGACCTCCGGCGCAATGACGCCGATCCAGTAGGGCAGAAACCGATCCACCGTGTCCTTCAGGCATTCTGTCAGCGGGAGGTCTTTCGGATCGAAATCGGCGTAACGCGGATCTTTAGCGGGGTTGCGGTCATCCTCCGGCGTCAGGGCCGGCGGCCGAATGTCGTAGCTGCGCCGCCAGATGTGCACCTGTTCCATGCCGTGCTTTGCGACGGTCTCGGCCTTGTCGAGACCCTGCAAGGCGCCGTAATGGCGCTCGTTGAGCCGCCAGCTGCGGTGTACCGGGATCCACATCAACTCCATTTCTTCCATGACCAGCCAGAGCGTCTTGATGGCCCGCTTCAAAACCGACGTGAAGGCAATGTCGAAACGATATCCTTCCCTTTTCAGTGTCCGCCCGGCCTCTATGGCTTCTCTCGTGCCCTGGTCGGTGAGGGCCACGTCGGTCCAGCCGGTGAAGCGGTTTTCTTTGTTCCAGATGCTTTCGCCGTGACGCAGCAATACAAGCCGTTTCATCCTGATCTCCTTCTCATCTCCTTGAATGCATTGATCAGTCCATTGGTCGATGAATCGTGGGACGCCACCGGAGCGTTGTCTTCGAGTTCCGGCAGGATCTTGCCGGCCAGTTGTTTGCCCAGCTCGACGCCCCACTGGTCGAAGCTGAAAATGTTCCAGATGACGCCCTGGACGAAGATCTTGTGTTCGTACATGGCGATCAGGCGGCCCAAGGTGCGGGGCGTTAGTTTTTTAAATAAGATGGAGTTGGTCGGTTTGTTGCCCGCAAAGATTTTGTGAGGCGCCAGTTTTTCGATCTCTTCGTCTGATTTTCCGGCTTCCCGCAGTTCAGCCACCACCTCTTCCCGGCTTTTGCCGCGCATCAGCGCCTCGGTCTGGGCGAAGAAGTTGGACAGGAGGATGTCGTGATGCCGGCCGATGGGATTGTGGCTGACTGCCGGCGCCAGGAAGTCGGCCGGAATCAGCTTCGTCCCCTGGTGAATCAGCTGGTAGAAGGCATGTTGGCCGTTGGTGCCCGGCTCGCCCCAGATGATCGGTCCGGTCTGATAATCGACCCGGTTGCCGCTGCGGTCCACCGACTTGCCGTTACTCTCCATGTTGCCCTGCTGGAAGTAGGCCGGAAAACGGTGCATGTACTGATCGTAGGGCAGAATCACTTCGGTCTGGGCCCCGAAGAAGTTGTTGTACCAGATCCCGATCAGGGCCAGGACGACCGGTATGTTCTTGTCGAACGGCGAGTCTCGGAAGTGCCGGTCCATGTCGTTGGCTCCCTGCAGCAGTTCGGTAAAATTTTCGAACCCGATAGCGCAGGCGATAGAGAGCCCGATGGCCGACCACAGCGAATAGCGCCCACCGACCCAGTCCCAGAAGACAAACATATTCTCCCGGTCGATGCCGAATTCCTCGACTTTTTCGATATTGGTCGAGAGCGCCGCAAAGTGCCGGGCCACATGAGCAGTATCCCCGGCGCGGTTCAGGAACCACCGGCGGGCCGTGTGGGCATTGGTCATGGTCTCCTGGGTCGTAAAGGTCTTGGAGGCAATCATGAAGAGCGTGGTCTCGGGATTCAGGTGCCGCAGGGTTTCACTGATGTGGGTCCCGTCGATGTTCGACACGAAATGGACGGCCAGCTTGTCGGAATAAGGTTTGAGGCACTCGGTGACCATCACCGGCCCGAGGTCGGACCCGCCGATGCCGATATTGACGACATCGGAGATTTCTTTGCCGGTGTAGCCCTTCCACTGCCCGGACCTGACCTTGTGGGAGAATGTCTCCATCCTGTCCAGGACGGCAATGACCTCGGACATCACGTCCCGTCCGTCTATGGAAAACGGCGTGTTTTCGCGGTTGCGCAAGGCCACGTGCAGAACGGCGCGCTCTTCGGTTTGATTGATTTTCTCACCCGTCAACATGCTCTCGATGGCGCCCGCAAGACCGGCTTCTTCGGCCAGCTCGAAGAGAAGTTCAAGCGTTTCGCCTGTGATGCGGTTCTTGGAGCAGTCGACGAGGATGTCATGGAAGCGAAAGGAAAACGCGTCGAAGCGCGCCGGATCATTTGCGAAAAGATCCGCAATGCGGGTGTCTTTTATTTTCTCGAAGTGCTCGGCCAGTCTCTGCCAGCTTCGGGTCTGAACAGGATCGATCTTACCCAGCATGCCGGATTCCTCCTTTTTTTTCGATTGCCATCAACATAACCACTCGGATCTACGGTTCAACTCGCTCCGGCCAAACGCCCCACTGTGCCGTCCCGACATCCGGAGAGAATCGGGGGACTGACGGCAGATGAGTTGACAGATTCTGCCAAAGCACTAGAAAACCGGCGCTATGCGGGTTGGTTAACCGGCCAATTGTATCACGTAAATAAACAGATCTTGCACGTCTTGGCGTATTTGAGAAAATCCTCTGCGGTCCAGACGATAACGCCCTCGATCAGTTTCTTCTCGTCGATTTCCATCATGTCCACCGTCATCTTGCAGGCGACCAGCTCGACACCCTCAATCTGAGCCATTTCCTGCAGGTCGGCCAGGCTCGGGATGTTGGCCTTTTCGATCTTTTTTTTCATCATTCCGGTGGCAAGGCTCACCATACCCGGCACGGCCCCCATGACTCCCGCTGGAAAGAATTTGGCGCGGTCGAAACCGCCCTCCATGACCAGATTGAGGCCCATGAAGGAATAAAAGATTTTACTTTCCATCCCCTGCCGGGCGGCATTGATCCCCAACACCAGTGAGGGATAGGCCCCGTCGAGGGTGTCTTTCACGCAGATAAACGCCGCTCTTTCCTTTTCCACGGTCATGTTTCGGGCTCCTTTCATTTTTTTTGTTTTACATTACTATAGGCTTTAGGATTAAGTTTTGGGCAAGGCCAGAGAGAGGAGGCTGTATTGTAATACGCCGACGACCGATAACGTAGTCCAAAACCTTTATCTTAATGCCTATAACCGTTCACCCTTGCCGGGAAAGGCAGGACGGCACCTCCTCAAGGACTGACTCTGGTTTCGTGAATCACCTGGCCGCGGGAAACAAAAGAAATCCCCTGCTGCATTTTTGTGCCGATCATGACCCCTTCCAAGATGGGTGGGTTGACTTTGGAAGTCGCACGCCATTCGATAACAAATTTGGCTCCCGAACCGCCGCTTTTGTCCGATTCGCCGACGACGTATCGTATCGATGCAAACGCGCCGAGCTCGACCGGTTTTTCCAGGTATCTGCGCAGGGGCTTGCCGTCGGAGTCGAAATAGTCAACCGCTGTGAGAGTGATGGCATTTCCGGGATCGATGTTGCGGACGCTCAGAATCGCGGTCAACAGAAACGGGTTCTCCCTGTCGCCGCTGTAGATGTGCGAGTAAATCGGTACATACACTTTTTGGCCCTGCGAAAGCTCATCGGCCGACACCGACTGAACCGATATCGATATCCAGGCAACGGCCATCAGCCAGACAATCCATGCCACGGAATCAATCGGACGTGCATGTCGTGTCATCGCGTGTCTCCTTTCTGTCTGTCGGAATTATCCTTTTGGGGTCTATCTCTTCGACGCGTTGGCCAACTGGGTACGCAATTTGTCCGCTCCAGGATTGTGGATGTCTTTTTTTTCAAAGACATCCACCGGTCTGGTCGGCTGCCCGTAGTACGTCTGGTTATAGTCACTGCTGACTGAGATCACGGAGCCATCCAACGCAACACCGATGAATGCCCCCTTGGAACGGGCAAAGGAGAGAAAATCCGCACTCAAATTCGGTGCCGTAGCCCCTTCGGCACCGATTCCCACCGGGCCGGCGGCGGCCGATACACCGCCGCCGAGCTTGAATGTGGTGGCGAACAGCGAATCGATGCCTTTCTGGGTCATGACCATCATGACCACCTCGGACGAGGAAGCCCCAAATTGCACCCCCAGGCTTCCACCGCCGATCGTATAAAAAGCCGGCCCGCTCCACGTATTGGTCCTCGGGTCGCGCACCATCAGGACCCCTCGGCCGCCCGACCCCCCGATCCAGAACGCCGCTTTGATGAGTGAGGGTATGATCAGGACACCCTTGGCATACCGGATATTGTTCCTCAGGTAAGTCATCGTTTGATCGTTCAGAAAATCGCTGATGGTCAGGGACGCCTGGTCTACCAGCACCTGCTGATGATTCTCCTGCGAAATTGCCGGGATGCAGAGGACCGTTGAGAAAACGACGATCAGAGCCGTCAAGGGCGTTAGAAACCGGAACAGTGGTGCTTTCATTCGCCTTCCTCCTACTCGGATCCAATTTGGTTATCTTGGGGCTCACTCAAAAATAACGTCACATTTTGGATGGATTTTTCGATTCCTGGGGATCGTCCGGTAACCCTTGACATGTCAACCAATAGACCATGTCTGTGAACTATAGGCTTTAAGGTCAATGTGACATCCGGGGTTGCCGGCTCGATTCTGCGTAAAGGGAGTCAGGACAGCCGGTCGCCGGCCTTGCGAAAAACGGGGCTTTATTTTATCTGGTCCCACCAATCGCCTTTTTGAAACCACTGATCTTTCAAGCGCTCCAGGGTGCCGGTGTCCTGAAGCGACGTCAGAAAATTACCCACCAGGTTTATAAAAAGTGCGTCGTTGGCCGGCAGTGCAATGCCGATCGGTTCGTAGGTTAAGGGCGCTACGACGGCCAAAAGACCTTTATCCGGATATCGGGCTACGCTGATAAGGCATATGGGCTGATCGGCAACCATGGCGTCCACCCGGCCGTCGATGACCATTTTGACCGCCTCGTCATAGTCTTGCGCCGGAGCGAACTGAGCCCTGGGTATGGCCGTTCGGACAAAATCCGCACTTGTGGACCCCGCAAGAGCGGTGAGCCTGACCTCTGCAAGGTCAATGGCGTCCGGGTCTTTTGTGGCGGCGAGGGTGGCTTCCCGAGTCAGCAGACCTTTACCGGATATGAGATAGGGGCCCACGAACGCCACTCGGAGGTTGCGGTGGGCCGTCATCGTCATGCCGGAAATGACCATGTCAACCTTACCGGCCTCGAGCGACGGTAACAGGTCTTTAAAAACCATGGGTTCCAACCTGAGCTTGACCTCCATGGCGTCGGCGAGGTAACGGGATAGATCGGCATCCAGGCCGATGATCTCTCCGCCTTTGGTCGTCATACTTAGCGGCGGCATACCGGCGGCGGTACCGACCACGAGTTCACCGCGCTGCTGAATGCGGTCGAGGACGGGTGACGGCGAAGTGAGAACGTATGTTCCCAAATTGTGTTGGGAACAGGCGAAAAAGACGATCGCTACCAGCACCGGAAAGATCGGAAAGACTACCTTTTTCATTTTTTGCTTCTCCTCAGAGTTGACCGCCAAGCACAGACGATGACGACGTCAAATGATCAAACAATTGCCCGAAAAAGGGTGCCAATGCCCCGAAATTACGTCTACTATAGGTGCCATCGCCGAGGCTGTCAAATGAAAAGCCCGACCGGCCCGCTCATCGGTAATCGATCATCTTCGACGACATTCGTTAAACAGTGCTTAGCCACCCACAAATGGTTGATCGCACTTTTATATATCGGCTTATGCATTATCCCGGAAGATCTTAACGGAAGTCGATCCATCGTCAATACCATTCAGATCGGTTCAAAGATAGACGGATTGAAATCCGTGACTGTCTGTTATATGTTCGTGTTACGCAAGGCAGACGGGTCCCATTAAACGATATCCACGCCCATGTGGCCCAAAAAAGCGGCATCGTGCCCGCGGTCAGGAAGAAATAAGATGAAAAAGGATTACCAAAAAGCGCCCGATCTGACGGTGACCTTGTCGGACAA
>JBDNAO010000184.1:0-13735 GCA_039768375.1 Desulfobacterales bacterium
AAACAAAAGCTTCAGTGTCTGCATTCCGTCCGAGGATTTGATGAAGGAAACCGACTACTGCGGCATTGTCAGTGGTAAAAAGACCGACAAGGCCGCCCTTTTCGACCTCTTCTACGGCGATCTGAAAACCGCTCCGATGATCGAGCAATGTCCGGTGTGCATGGAGTGCCGGCTGGAGCGCACCGTCGATTTTCCAACCCACGATGTCTTTGTCGGGGAAATCGTGGCGACCTACGCTCAAAAAGAAGTGCTCGCGGCGGACGGGAATATCGACATATCAAAAGTAAAACCGCTGCTGTTCGACATGAGCAGTAAAAAGTACTGGTCCCTGGGAAAGGCTGTCGGAAACTGCTGGAATGTCGGCAAGCAACTGAAGGCAGGACGCATATAAAATCGCTTCGCGATTTTATCATTTTAGGTTTCTTTTTTTCACCGAGAATTGACCTGCTCGAGGTAGGCGTCGATAATCTCTTTGGTCTGCAGCAATCCCTCGACATCCCTGATTTCGATCACCCACCACCGGCAACCGGTCCGGCGTAGGATACCCAGCCGATCTCGGATGTCGTCAAGGTGCTTGACCGGCAGATGACCAACGCCCGGAATCTCGGTGTAATAGACGTGGGCGTTGAAAACGCGGCTCGGGTGGGGACTGACAAAATCCTCGGCTTCGAAGTGCTGGCTGCCGACCGATTCGCAGGCATGGGCATGGCCGATGTCGAACGTCACACCCGCACCGGAACGGCGAACCAGCTTTTCGAAAAGATTCGGCTTGCTGGTCCAGCCCCAGGCCAGGTTTTCCAGACAGACCGTGACCCCGCGCTCGGCTCCGTACTGCACCATTCGTCTCAGGTTCTGAAGGGTATCGTTCCAGGATAGCGTTATTGTGCTGTCACGCCCGAGTCCGACGTGCAGGGTGAGAAATTTACCGCCAGCCTTGGACACCAGTTTGATGACACGATGAAACAGATCCACTGCAACCCGGCCTTTTTGAGGATCTTCATGGCCGATGTCTATTTTCGCGAATGGGCAGTGAAAACGGATCTCGAGGGGATCCAGGGCCGCCAGAAAATCGACCCAGCGGGATTCATCCGCCGGTCGCGTCGGCAGATTTTCCAGATCGAACGACCAGTCGATCCCGGCGAAATCGTGGTCGACGGCAAACCGTTTCAAGCGGGCCATGTCCGTGATGAAGTTGCACATGGCCAGTCGCGGTGTCTCGGGATATTTGTTATCGAACGTTTCCATCTATCGGAATGTCTTTGCGGGATAAAAAATCCAGGTCCATAATAAAAAAGGGCCGCTGCAGCGACCCGCTGACTCAGGTATTATAAGTATAGAGTTTGCTTTAAAAGCGCTTCGGCATTAGATTAGTAAGCCCTGTTTCGGCAATGAAACCTATCATACACTATCCGGGTAAGTCCAGTTTGAAATATATGACATCTTGATAACACTAATAGATATGCTGAATGAATAGGGGGCCGATTGATTTAACGGCCTGATGCGATAAAGGTGCGCCATGAATTCTCTCTGGTATTCAAGAATAATCTGGGCGATGACAAGTACGGTTATGATAACCGGTTCAGCCATGGGGGACAACAGCCTTTCGGATGCGAAAAAAAAAGAGGTTGTCTACGCCATGTATGCCGATTACAAAAAAGACTTTTCGGCAGTCAAGGACACATCACCGCAGCAGGCCATGGAGTTGCTGAAAAAGGATGCCGTCGTTTTCGTCGACACCCGCAAGCCGGCGGAGATGAAGGTGTCCATGCTGCCGCACGCCATTACCCAGAACGAGTTTTTAAGCCACCCGGAAAAATACGCCGGGAAAACCGTGGTGGGCTATTGCACCACCAGTTACCGCAGCGGGGTTTTTGCCCGCGAAATGGACGAAAAGGGTATCTCCGTTCGCAACCTTGAAGGCGGTATCCTGGCGTGGACTCTCGAGGGTGGAAAGGTGTATGACGAAAACGGTGAAGAAACCAACCGCATCCACGTATACGGCAAGAAGTGGAACTACGCACCGGCCGGTTATGAGGCAGTGATGTTCAGCCTTTGGGAACAGATGTTTTGAAGGGTTGGCCGGTTGGTCCGTTGAGCCTGTTAAGCCGGTTGACCGGCCTGGGCAAAGATTAATAGTAACAGGATCATCAAATGGAAATAACTTCAATGATTAAACCCATCTATTTGGATTACAACGGCACGACACCGCATGCCCCCGAAGTGGTCGCGGCCATGCGGCCTTTTCTCGAAGTCGAGTTCGGCAACCCATCCAGCTCGCACTGGTACGGCATCGCCCCCAAACAGGCAGTTGAGTCCGCGCGAAAGCATGTGGCCGGGGTCCTCAACTGCCGGCCACAGGAACTGTTCTTTACCAGCGGCGGCACCGAATCGAACAACCATGCCATTAGGGGGACGGCCCATGCTCTGCGGGTAAGGGGGAACCACATCATCACCAGCGCCTTCGAGCACCCGGCAGTGCTGGAAGTGTGCCGCTACTTGGAAAAGGACGGTTTCGAGACAACTTATTTACCGATCACCGCCGACGGCCTCGTGGACCCGGCTGAGGTAGAAAAAGCGATCCGCCCGACCACCGTTCTGATCACCATCATGCACGCCAACAACGAAGTGGGCACAATCCAGCCGATTGTCCAGATTTCGCGAATTGCCAGAGAACACGGGATCGTTATGCACACCGACGCCGCCCAGTCGGTGGGCAAGATTCCGACCGACGTTCAGGACCTCGACGTCGACCTCTTGTCGGTGGCCGGACACAAGGTCTACGCACCCAAGGGTATCGGAGCCCTCTACATCCGACCGCCTCTTAAGCCGGAGAAGTTCTGCCATGGCGCCGGACAGGAGCGGGGCTGGCGCGCCGGAACCGAAAACGTTCTCGAGATTGTCGGTTTGGGAAAGGCCTGCGAGATCGCCGCCCGGGATCTGCAACGGAACATGGCCCACATGCAGCGGCTGCGGGATCGGCTGCATAAGGGGTTGACCGTCGAGTTGACCGACGTGCGTCTAAACGGTCATTCGGTGAAACGCCTGCCGAACACCCTGAGCCTGTCGTTCAAAGGGGTGGAAGCCAACCGCATCCTGGAAGAAATCGGATTAAAGGTGGCCGCTTCCGCCGGCGCCGCCTGCCATTCGGACACGGTAGAGATCTCCCACGTTCTCGAGGCCATGAATGTGCCCCTGGAGTGGGCCAAGGGAACCCTGCGCTTCAGTGTCGGGCGGATGACCACCGCGGAGGAAATCGACAAAGCGATTGAAATTGTATCCAGGGCCGCAAAAAAGTTGAGAAAAGAGAAACCGTAGCGCTGCGGTTACCTCACTTCTGATGTTATCTTCTTCAACCTTTCCGGAATATCCCACTCTCTCAAAAGCACGGCCACGCTGTTCGGAACCGCATCTTCCCAGGATTGCCCTCGCGCCATCCTCAAGCGCACGTCACTGCCGCTGATCCCTTTTTTATCGGGGCTGACTTCCCAGAGAACGTGCACTTTTAGACCCAGCGATTCGAAATAACCCTTCTTTCGGCGCCCCCATTCGTCATAGATCGAAAGAAAAAAAACGGCGTCGAGCGGCACGTAGTGCCGATACAGCTCGGGCATGCTGATAGGCATGGGGACGATGGAGCAATCCGTCCATTCAACACCGGCTTCCGCCAGCGCAGCCCTCAAGAGTCGATAGCGTTCAAAATAAGTCAGGGGATTGGCCAGGTCGCTGCTGCGATGGCGGTCGGTCTGTTCCTCCTTGACGAGGGTGGGGTCCGGATTGGTGACACCGACCACCAGATGTTTACACAAAGATTTTCCGGCCAGAAGGTATTTCATGTGGTCATTGTGAAGAACCTGAAACCTTCCGTGGATGACGCCGACATTGTATTCAAATTTGTTTGTTTGCATCTAAATCTTCCGTCAATCCGTTTTAACCGCTGCCGCTTCGCGATCCGGAACCCTCATCTGTGCACCTGGATCAGGCATGTGAATTTCTCCGGTAACTTTTGCATTGCATTTGTGGATGGACACGAATTATCGCGCAATAGACTCCACCCGGCATCCAAGCGCCTTCACGATATCTTCGGTTGCCATCTTCAGCATCACGCCCCGTTGACCGGCGTTGATGAGCACTTCCGCGTATTCTCGGATTCGCTTTTCCATGACGGACGGCAGCGCCTGTTTCGTACCGAACGGGCTGATGCCGCCTACCAGGTATCCGGTCAGGCGCTCGGCCGTGACGGTATCGGCCATGGCCGTCCGCTTGACGGCAAACACGTGGGCCAGCTGCTTCAAATTCAGTTGACGGTCTCCGGGCAGCAGTGCCAGGCAGTAATTTCTCCCCCCCAGGTCGACGACCAGGGTCTTGACGGTCCGGTCGCGTGAAAAACCGGTAGCGCGCGCCGCGAACTCGGCCCCTTTTTCTTCATGCTTATATTTGACCAACTCGAACGAGACCTCTTTCCGATTGAGGTATTGTATGGCTCGGGTAGACATGGACTCCCTCACGTCGTCCCTTCAAAGGGACAGGGCAGCTCGACCGCCCGAAAAACGTGCAGTCGACCGCAGAATGGACAAGGCCGGTTGAGCGCCACCTTCGCGTCCAGCGTTCTGTTCCCGGCCAATTCGGTTGAAACGCCGCGGTTGTCTACGATTCTGAAATCGGCGCTTTCGAGGAACCGATTTTCTTCCGGACAAACAAATAGAAACTCCATCGATAGAAACCCTCGGTTATGCGCTTCTCGAAATTTTAAATATAGCTTTCAATATCGGTAGCGGGCAATGCCGGAATCCCGATGCCGTAGAATCCATAGTCGACTGATCGCTGACCCACATCCTTTATATATATTAAGGTCGGTCCATGGTTGCGACGCCGCTGTGATTCAGGGTTTTTGATCCGAATAGCTGCAAGACTGCCGGCACCGCTTTCCAGGCTCCTCGACCAGGCCGGAAAATATGCAGCGAAAAACTGTCTGGCTTAATCATTGCAACGTGTCATCGTATGTCAACGATTTTAGGGCCGCGGCAAGGTGCCGCCAATTTTGGACTCGCGCCTGGAGAGAAATCCGTTGTCGGCAGCAAAAGCGGTTTGTAAACCGTCAATACCTGCCACCAGAAACATAATTGTCGTCAGCCCCAGGATCGATTTACCCATACGCATCTTCCGTCCTCCTTTTTTGAGTAGTTTCTTCATTAATGGCCTCAAAGAGCTGGCTCTGCTGCAATCGAACCAACCGCGCCGGCTCTCTCAGCAGGATAAAAACACACCAAAAGGACCGTAAAAACCGGAAGAGGCGTATTTATTGAGTTCTGTCTCGGCAACATTTGATCAATCGGCTGCCTCTATTTAGCCCAACAAAGGGCATTTTCACCAATTTCTTCTCATAGAACCTTATTTTTAGGGCATTTAGATGTTGACTTTGCTTATAAATTGTAGTAAATTGCTTGAAACATTGGGTTTATAGGGCATAAACCTGAAACCAAAAAAGGGGGAAACAGATGACAAAGGCAGAATTGATCGAAAAAATGGCAAAGGAAGCCGACATTTCCAAAGTGGCGGCGGGCAAAGCGCTCGATTCTTTCGTGGACGGCGTTACCAAAACGTTGAAGAAAAAAGATGGTAAGGTAACGTTGGTTGGCTTTGGTACCTTCCAGAAATCGCGCCGCAAAGCCCGCAAAGGCCGCAATCCGCAAACGGGCGAAATGCTAAAAATCAAGGCCCGCAACGTCGTCAAATTCAAGCCTGGAAAGAAACTCAGAGACGCGGTTTAAATAAAGCGGCAACCGGCGTCGACACCACCATTAAAGGCAGTTACTTCCCAACGCAGAGGGGAGTGCTGCCTTTTTTATTTCCCCATTCCCGGCAACGGGGTCAAGGTCCGGTTTCATCGGAAGCCTGGCCTTTCGGTTTCTGCAGAGCCTCAACCGGTGCCGCCTTGAGAGTTATCTCCACTTCCTGAGGGACGACGCTGTCGATGGCGATCCCCAGCGGCAGGTCGACGTCACGTCGTGACAACCGAATCATGTGCTTGCCTGCACTCAGAGAAGACAGATCCAGTTCAACCCGGACGTCCTGTTGCCTCAAGGCATCGACGAACATCCGGTTGCCGGTAAGGTTCAAGCGGACCGTTTCAGGGCTGCTTGCCACCAGTACCACGTTTGCCGGCTGTTTCACCATCCGCACCGGAGCGGTAATCGATGTGTTGATATTTTGTTGACTGGCCAGAATCATCCACGTCAGTGCAACCGACACAAATGCGACCAGCTTGGGTTTCCAATTCCGGCGCAGCAGAGACAGGAAGAAATTCCGCGACAGATGTCCAATTCTCTCGGGCATCCCGAGCAGTTGCTTCAGCTGTGCCGCCAAGAGCCCGGGTTCCTGCCACACCGTGTAATGGCCGTTGAAAATGGTGGTCACTTCCGAACGTTCTTCGGAAACCACCAGGCAAACAGCGTCCGTCAACTCGGAAATACCGAAGGCCGCTCGATGACGGGTTCCGAATTCTACGGGTAGATCCTGCCTTTCAGACAACGGCAGGAGGCAGCCCACCTGCGCCAACCGTCCGCCGGTGATGAGAACCGCACCGTCATGAATAGGGGAATGGCGATTGAAAATGCTTTTGATCAGCGCCGGGACGGGAAGCGCTGTTATCGTAAGGCCGGAATGCATGTACTCAGATGGATTGTCTTCGCGGGCCAGAACGATGAGAGAACCGGTTTTTTCATGGGCCAGATCAAAGGCCACCTGCGCGATCTCGTCGGCGAGCACACCGCTGAAATCGCGCCTGCGTGACTGCAAATAGCGCAGCGGACTCACCCTTTCCAGGACCTGCTTGATTTCGGACTGAAACAGAATCACCAGCAGGATGAGCAGTACTTGCCACAAGACCTGAAAAACAAGGGTGATTAAAAACAAACCCCAGAACCGGGCCACCGAATAAACGGCCCCCAAAACAGCCAAGCCGATGAGGACCCGCAAGGCACTGGTTTCTCTGAACCAGTTGTAGAGCTGATAGACGACAATGGTCAGAAAGAGGATGTCGAGGATATCGCGCCAGGTCGGAACGGGAATATCGAGTAACATCATGAGCGTTCTCCCCTACCCGGCTGGAGCGTGACGATGAAAACCGGTCTTTACTGACAATCCCGATCGCTCTATTCCGCGGTGCTTGGATTGTATGGTTTTCCACACTCGGTGCAGCGTCCATCCGGACCGATCACCCCAATGCAGTTGCCGTCACTGCAAAGGACGCGCCGATCCCAGTCACTTTCATCGGAGGTAGAATCGTCGGGGCCATCATCCGTTTGACCCGAGGCTGCCTCATTTGCCCCGGATTTTTCTTCGGGTTTATCGGCCGGCGGTGAAGCGGCCGGCGCCTCCGAATCGCGCGATTCGCGCTCCGGTAACTCGCCTTCATACGGTTTCCCGCACTCCTTGCAGCGTCCGTCAGGACCGATTACTCCGATGCAGTTGCCGTCGCTGCAAAGGATGCGCCGATCCCAATCGCTGTCATCAGGCGCTGGCTCCGCTTCAGAGGGCTCGGGTTTATCTTCGCTCATAGATCTGCCTCCGGATTCGACACTGGTTTGTGTGGAAAAGGACCATTTATGGACTGACACTATTTACCATTTAGGACCTCTAAACTCAACAGCATATTCATACCATTTGAACGACAAACAAGGCAAAGGAATAGAAAAGTTCAGCGCTTGAAAAATTTCAAAAAGCGATTAAGTTACGAAGGCAAAAGTTTTAAATCCATAAGGATATTCCCATGACAAATAAAATCATTAGCCTGGAAGATCAGGAAGGTCCTTTTCAAGGCATGCTCCAAAGAGTCATGCGGATGGTTCCGGATAAGGACAAATCGGATAAAAAACTGCAGCGGCTGCTGGCATTTCGCCTGAAAATCGACGGTGAGGCCGCAACCAGCGAATACCTTATTCGCAAAATCAGAGAGATCATCCAGTGCTCCTATACGGGAAGCTTCTATGACTTTATCAAAAACAACGCCCTCAAGAGAGAGTGCGGTTCACACCTGACGATGCCTTGAAAGGAGGCGCGCAGATGCACTACGAAGGAAATATTATCCGGCCGCCGAGCGAAGCCAACAGCATTCTTTTACAGATCACGGTCGGTTGCTCGCGCAACAAGTGCACCTTCTGCGGAACTTACCGTGGAGAGCGGTTCCGGATCAAAACCGATGATGTCATCATGGACGACATTGCCTTTGCGGCGCAGTATTGCCGACAACAACGCCGTGTGTTCCTTTGTGACGGCGATGCCTTGATCCTTCCGCACAATCGGCTCCTCGGCATCCTGCTTGAAATCGAGAAACAGCTGCCTTGGGTGACGCGGGTGGGACTTTACGCCAATGCCAAAAGCCTGAAGATGAAAAGCGTCGAAGAGCTGGCGGAACTCAAGGCGCACGGCCTTGGAATCGCCTATATGGGCCTTGAAACCGGGGATGACGTTACCCTGAAGAACATCAACAAGGGCGCCACCGCCAAACAGATGATCGATATGGGCCACAAGGCGCGGACCGCCGGTTTGAAGATTTCGATCACGGTCCTGCTCGGCATCGCCGGCCGTGAACGCTCCGCAATCCATGCACGGGAAACCGGAAGGGTTCTAACGGCCATCGATCCGGAATACGTCGGTGCCCTCAGTCTCATGCTGATACCCGGCACACCGCTGTGTCATGATTTCGAAGCCGGTCGCTTCGAGATTCTCGAACCGGTCGAGATGCTGCAGGAGCTGCGAACCATGATCGACCACACCCACCTGAGCCGAGGCCTGTTTCACGCCAATCACGCATCCAACTACCTTCCGATCAGGGCCCGATTGCCGCGGGACCGCGAAGCCACACTGAATCTTATCGATGACGCCTTGGCCGGCAGAATAAGGCTCAAACCGGAATACCTGCGGGCGCTGTAGAATAACCATCAATTCGCTTGCCTTTGACGGTGGTTGAATGATAAAAACCGTTCGGACATTTGACGTCGAAGGAGGGATTCTTAAAGATGGATGAAGCTCTGAAAACGCGCCGGTTGGACATCGACACATTGTGCGTCAACACCGTGCGGACGCTTGCGATAGATGCGATCCAAAAGGCCAATTCAGGACACCCCGGTGCTCCGATGGGGCTCGCCCCGGCCGCCTATGTGCTGTTCACCCGCATCATGAAACACAATCCCAAAAACCCGGACTGGCTGGACAGGGATCGCTTCGTCCTTTCCGGTGGTCACGCCTCGATGCTCCTCTACAGTCTGCTGTACTTGACCGGCTACGGCCTGAGCCTCGAGGACATGAAATCTTTTCGCCAGATGGGCAGCAGAACACCCGGCCATCCTGAATTCGGGCTGACGCCCGGCGTCGAGACGACCACCGGCCCGCTGGGCCAGGGATTCGCGAATGCTGTGGGCATAGCGATCGCCGAGCGTCACCTGGCAGCTGTTTTCAACCGCAAGGGTGCGGAAATTGTCGACCATAATATTTATGTGATGTGTGGTGACGGAGACATGATGGAAGGAATCACCTCCGAAGCTGCCTCCCTGGCGGGCCACCTGGGACTGTCCAGGTTGATCTGCATCTATGACGACAACCGCATCTCCATCGAGGGCAGCACGGAGATCACGTTCACCGAAGACGTTGCCCGGCGCTTCAAAGCGTATAACTGGCAAGTGCTGACCGTCAGCGACGGCAATGACCTTGCGGCCATCGAAACAGCGCTGCAGAGAGCCGGGGCCGAAACCACGCAGCCCTCCCTGATCGTCTTGCGCACAGAAATCGCCTACGGCAGCCCGAACAAACAGGGATCGGCCGAGGCTCACGGCGCCCCCTTGGGTGCCGCTGAGGTTTGCCTGACCAAAGAATGTCTGGGATGTTCGAAGGACGAAGAGTTCTGCGTTCCCATTGAAGTACTCGAAAAATGTCGTGAGTGCACCGCTAAAGGAGAGCAAGCCGAAGCCGAGTGGCAGAAGAAATTCAAGAGCTATGCCAAGACCTATCCCGACCTGGCCAACCGGTGGGTGAACGCCGTCAGTGGTTTTATCCCCGACGGCTGGGATGCTGGTCTGCCTAAATTTTCACCTTCGGACGGCCCCCTTGCCACACGGGCGGCATCCGGCCGGGTATTGAACGCTGTTGCCGAAGTCCTCCCGACCCTTGCCGGCGGCTCCGCCGACTTGGCCCCTTCGAACAAAACTTTTATCGACGGTGCGCCGGAATTTCAAAAAAATATCGGCGGTGGGCGCAACATTCGCTTCGGAGTGCGGGAACACGCCATGGGCGGTATTTTAAACGGTATGTTCCTCCACAACGGCGTCCGACCATATGGGGGAACTTTTCTGGTTTTCGCCGACTACATGCGACCGGCTATTCGCCTGGCAAGTTTAATGAACCTGTCGGTGATCTACATCTTCACCCACGACAGTGTTGCCGTCGGTGAAGACGGACCGACCCACCAACCGATCGAACACCTGACTTCCCTGCGGATCATTCCCCGTCTGACGGTCATCCGGCCGGCCGATGCCGCAGAGACAACCGAAGCGTGGCGCCAGGCCATCGCCACAACCGGACCGGTCGCTCTGATCCTGAGCCGACAGAAGCTACCCGTATTGGACCGAACCCGCTACGCCCCGGCCAACGG
Source organism: Desulfobacterales bacterium (assembly GCA_039768375.1). Classification (GTDB taxonomy): domain Bacteria; phylum Desulfobacterota; class Desulfobacteria; order Desulfobacterales; family SG8-13; genus JARFQH01. The sequence continues at coordinate 10,646 of JBDNAO010000184.1, forward strand.
TCTGAAAAACGGGGCCTACATCCTTTCCGACGCAGCGGAACACGCCGACGTCATCCTGATCGCGTCGGGCTCTGAAGTTCATCTGGCCCTGGACGCACAGGAATCCTTGGCGACAGAGGGCATCGCAACCCGGGTCGTCAGCATGCCCAGTTGGGAATTGTTCGAAAAAATGCCGGCCAGTTACAAAGAGCGTGTCTTGCCGTACGAGGTTAAGCGGCGCATTGCGGTCGAAGCCGGACACCCCATCGGCTGGGAACGTTACGTGGGCAGCGAGGGCAAGGTGATCGGCATTAACTCCTTCGGCACATCGGCCCCGGGTGCAGCGGTGATGGAGAAGTTCGGAATGACCATTGACAACATCATTCAGAAAGCCAAGCAATTGATGGGGTAAAATCGGGAGAATTTTCCAATGGATTTTAAAATAATGTTGATGACGTTCGGCATGGTGTTTCTGGCTGAACTCGGAGATAAGACCCAGTTGGCCACTTTTTGCCTGTCCGCGGACTGTGATCCCAAGTTTTCGGTTTTTATGGGGTCTGCGGCCGCTTTGGTCCTCAGCGCATCGATCGCCGTATTTTTGGGCGGTGCCATCAGCCGGCTGATTCCTGCGCACTACATAAAAATCGGTGCCGGCGTCTTTTTTCTGGTTGTAGGCGTGGTGACCCTGGTTTCAGCGGTGCGCGCCATGCATTCATGATCATCCTCGGATCTTTATGGGGTGTCGCCCCGCTTAAAACGTCTCGGCAACCCGCTTCTTTCCTGATGTCGGCAGTCCAATGCAAAAATATTTAAGACTTCTTTTGATCACAGTCGGTGTGTTCATGACCGCCTTCGTTCAAGCTGCCGGCCCCGAAAGCCCTGCTGAAGAGGACGGGTATCCATCGCTGATCAAAAGCATTCAATTTCAAGAGCCGATTGACTTTTGCGGCGAATCGGTACCCCTGGAGAACCAGGAGGTTCGCGAGCGCCTCGAAAAGGAAATGCTCCTCTCGCTGGCTGACCGTCCCCAGGTCATTCTCTGGCTCAAACGGTCACATCGTTTTATGCCGCTGATCGAAAAAGAACTTGCTGCGAACGGGCTGCCGGAAGATCTGAAATACGTCGCCATCGCCGAAAGTGCGTTGCGACCGCACGCGGGATCGACAGCCGGTGCAATCGGGTTCTGGCAGTTCATGCAGACCACCGGCCGTAAATACGGCCTGTCTGTCAACGCCACCATCGATGAGCGGCGCAGCATCTATAAATCGACCCGGGCCGCAATCGCCTATTTGAAGTTTCTCTATGAAGAATTTCAGTCGTGGACACTTGCCGCTGCGGCTTACAACATGGGCGAAGAAGGCCTCAAGTCCGAAATGCTGCTCCAGGAGATGAACGATTACTACCGCCTGTATCTGCCCCTTGAAACCCAGCGTTACATTCCCCGCATCATTTCGGCCAAACTCATTCTGCTGAACCCCGAAAAATACGGGTTCAAACTGATCGAGGACGATTATTACCCGCCGTACGAATTTGATGAAGTCATTGTCCGGTGTGATCAGAGGACGCCGATCCGACTCGTCGCGCAGGCAGCGGGCACCTATTTTAAACAGATAAAAGACCTGAATCCGGACATTCGCGGTCACTACCTGCCAGCCGGTAGTCACGCGATTCTCCTCCCAAAGGGTTCCGGTGACGGATTCAAGGAGACCTTTGACAAAGCAGTTGCCGGGTGGCAAAAGAATCCCGACAAGCATGTCTACACTGTCAAGGCCGGTGACAACCTTTCGAGCATCGCCGAACGCTTTCAGGTGCCCCTGCGGGCCCTCTTGGTTTGGAACGATCTAAAAGGCAGGCATCCCATACATCCCGGCGATCGGCTGATCATCTACAAGGTGGTTGAAGCACCGATAGAAACAGATCACGATTAGTGGAAAAAAACCTCAAAGAATCGCGAGTTCACAAACGTGAACGAAATGGTTCGTCTATCCAGTCGTCTTCTGCCTTGCGGTAGGGTCGTGGTAAGAAATAATTTAGGCAATTATTTTTGTCGGGGCCCGAAATCCCACAAGCGTTAAATGCCTGAGACGGTTTGGGAGTTATCCGGCAAAGCGATTCGGTTCTTGCCGCTTTCGGGATTGGCTTTAAAAAAAATGGCGGTGTGGCCGATCCGGCCCACTAGCTCAGCCGCCGTCCGCAGTCCGAAAGCGGCGATGATGTCGTTTTTCTGCTTTTTTTCCTTGTAGGCGATAAACTTCACTTTTACCAACTCGTGCTTTTTCAACGCCGCATCCGCGTTCTGGATTACCGGTTCGGTCAGCCCACTCTGGCCGATAAACACCACCGGTTTAAGACCGTGGGCAAGGCCCTTGAGATATTTTTTCTGGTACCCCGTCAGCATGCTTAATAACTCCTGTTAACCGTCCTGCATCAAAGATCGCCGCGCTATTGATTACGGGTTGTGTTACCGAGACACTGCAAGATAAGGTGTCCATCGAATTCGTCAAGCCGATTGTTGTCCTTAAAACTGGCGGATTAAATCGGGCGGGAGACGCTCGCAATCCATTTGGAGAAATGGCGTTTTCTTTCGATGTTAGGTTTCTTGAAGCGTGTCGAACCCGGTGGTTTTCGAACAAGGATGAGGGTTGGAAAAGATAAAACCCAATGGTTGATCGACATAAAAAAACAGTTCGGTTGAGCCGCCGACCGACCTCTTGTCAGGGGAAGCCATCCGAACTGTTTGGGGAGGAGGACATGAGCGAACTTCTGTTGCCAAGCATGTCCGGGACCGTTGTCCCTTATGTTGAAATTTGGGCCTCCGGAATGCCGTTGTTCTCAAACGTTGCATAGCTGGGTAAGCTTTAAATGCCCGCCGGGAAGATGCACGCGCACTCGAGAAGCCACAAACTTATTTATTTTTAAAGAGCAGTGAGCCGTTGATCATCTTATTCGGCTTTAGCTTGTCTATATACAACAAATATGCCAAGTAATACAAAAATATACATAGTTAATAATGTCAGGTAGTTAATTAAAAAATGTCCATTTTTATGTCGCAGAATCCCGAAAAAATGACAAAAAGCGTCAATTTTTCTGCCAAAAAACGTCAATTAAATG
>JBDNAO010000185.1:0-3513 GCA_039768375.1 Desulfobacterales bacterium
ACCAACACATATCCCGATATGCGCCGGCGGATGTGCCTTATAGACGAACCAAAATCCTGCGCAATCTTGTGTAATTATTTCTTGCCGAGACCCTAAGCTTTGGCCGGTGCTTTAAACAGGAAGAAGAAATCATGTAATTAAAGAAATTCATAAGAGATATTTTCAGGTATGAGTACACGTTTGCGGTAAGATTGAAGGAGACGTAAAATGAAGACACTTGTTCTTGAGAGACCCGGAGCACCGGATACGCTGAAACTAAAAGAGCATCCCGAGCCGTCTCCAGGATTGGATGACGTCCGTGTTAAGGTGATGGCTGTCGGTTTAAATCCGGTGGACTATAAAACCGCCGAATGGGGTTGGCAAACCTGGCGATGGCCCCACATTCTGGGACTGGATATCGCCGGAACTATTCAAGCCGTGGGCAGTGAGGTTACTTCGTGGAAACCTGGAGACAGGGTTTTTTATCATGGCGATCTGTCCAAACCTGGCGGGTACGCCGAATTTGCGGTCGCACCGGCTCATATTCTTGCGGTAATCCCCGCAGAAGTAAGCTTCGAAAGCGCCGCTGCCATACCCTGCGCAGGATTTACTGCATGGCAGATCCTGAGCCGCAAGATACCGGTCAAACCGAATCAAACCCTCCTTGTTCACGGCGGGGCTGGTGGGGTCGGTGGATTTGCTGTTCAAATGGGACGTAACCTGGGCTTAAATGTCCTCACCACATGTTCGGCTGCCAATTTTTCGGCGGTAAAAAAACTCGGTGCCGATTACACGATTGATTACACAAACGAAGATGTCAGTGCCCGTGTCAATGAAATTACAAATGGTCGCGGCGTGGATATTGTCATCAACACCATCGACAGTGATTCGGCTACTCAGGACTTGAAGCGTGTTGCTTTCGGCGGACATTTGGCCTGTGTTGCAGGATTTCCAGATTTCAGTAAGATCGAACCTTTTACCAGAGCAATTTCAATCCATGAGAGCGCCCTTGGGGGAGCTCACCTGTCAGGAGACAGGACTGCCCAGGTTGATTTGGCCAGGATGGGGAAAGAGTTGATCGAACTTGTACGTGAGGAAAAGCTATCGCCAATGTTGACAGAGGTCATCTCTTTGGAGGAAATTCCGCAAGCCCTGATACGCCTTTCACAAAGACATGTAAGAGGCAAAATCGTTGCTCGACCGGATTTGAAATACAAAAGCAGGAATATTGAATTGATGTAAACAAACAGATCTTGAAAGCGAATTTTGGAGTCTTGGTTAAACAATCGAATCGGTTTCTCATAAATGCTTTATTTACATAGCAAATCATGATGCTGTCTGAAACATGCCACGAAGAACCAGAATAGATGCCTCGGGGGCCTTGCATCACATCATATGTCGCGGTATCGAAAGGCGGAAGATTTTCGAAACAACACCGATTATAGATATCGTTGTTATTTATGCTAATTACGGTGGTAAATGATGCTTACCCAACTCAAATTCGCAGCGATCGACATCGGCTCCAATGCCGTCCGGCTTTTGCTGGCCAGCGTGTTCGAAAACAACGGCAGGCCGACTTTTAAAAAGATGTCCCTGACACGCATGCCGATTCGTCTCGGGGCCGACACCTTTTCACTGAAGCGCATATCGAAAGAAAGAACGGACGAGTTGGTCAAAGCCATGACCGGCTTCCGGTACCTGATCGAGGCCTATCAACCCATTGCCTTCAGGGCATGCGCCACATCGGCCATGCGGGAGGCCGAAAACCGGGCTCAGGTCTGCAAGCGCATCCAAAAAGCCAGCGGTATCAAGGTGGACATCATCGATGGTGCGCGCGAAGCCCTGCTGATTCTCGAGAACAAAAGCGCCGACCAATACATCGGCTACGACGCTTACCTGTACGTGGACGTGGGTGGCGGGAGCACGGAAATTACGATTTCCTCCCAAGGACAGGTCGCGGTTTCAAGATCGTTTAAAATCGGTACCATCCGGATGCTCCAGGGGCAGGTGAGCAAAAACGACTGGGATGCCATGAAGATCTGGCTTCAGACTCATTGCGCCCCCTACCAATCCCTGGCAGCCATCGGAAGCGGGGGTAACATCAACAAGATTTGCCGGCTGGCCTACTGCAAGAAAGGCATACCACTTTCCAAATCAAAGATGATCAAGGTTCGCAGACTCTTAAAAAAATACAGCTATGAGGAGCGCATCACAGAACTGAACCTGAGGCCCGACCGGGCCGACGCGATCATTCCGGGCGCCGACATTTACCTGAAAGTGGTCCAGTGGGCCGGCATCAAAAACATCTTCGTTCCGGTCATGGGACTGGCCGACGGCGTTGTGCGAATCCTCTACCGCGACTACAAGGCGAAGGGCCCTGCCGCCCACAGTGCATAAGGTGAATACCGTCGGAAAACGCGATCCCCAACCCGGCGGATTAATATGGAGCCAGGAAAGTTCCCGGCTTGAAAAGGACATAACAGTCTCGATAGCCGTAAAGGGAACTGGTGAAAGTTTTACCTGCTGCTAAAACAGATCCAAAAATATTCTGAACCGTTGTGATACTAAAATCGTATATTTTATAAATACAATAATTTGCACGTTACATACATCGGTAACTCAATCCATGTCGTACTGAGGCACGGAATATTTAGTAATTACCAGAAAATATTTATAGCCAATACGACCAAAGATATTTACCTTCGTCTTGACGACGTTTCACCAGATAATCTTGACCATCTTCGTTTCGTAGGCAATTCGATCCGAAACTATTTGACTGGTATTACCTCTACCTACAGAGGTTGAGGAAGCCGTGGTCAAGACCTGGCAAGGCCTTGGTGAGAACCATGCATACGCTGTTCTCTCCTCAGCGACCGCCGAAGATTTACCACATGCCTCTTTCGCTGGTAATTTATCACCCATGAACTCTTATTCCGTTTCCATCATCATTCCGACCTACAACCGGGGGTGGATCGTGCGGGATGCGATCGATTCGGTGCTCGGACAAACAGATACCGATTTCGAGCTGGTTGTCGTGGATGACGGATCGACCGACCGGACGCCGGAGATTCTGGATAGCTACGGGGATCGGCTGCGGGTGATCCGCCAGGCCAACCAAGGGGTCAGCGCCGCCCGTAATCGCGGTATCGGCGATTCCTCGGGGCCGCTGATCGCGCTGCTCGACTCCGACGACATCTGGCTGCCCGGGAAACTCAGCGTCCAGGTCGACTTTTTTAACAAGAATCCGGCGGCGCTGATCTGCCAGACCGAGGAAATCTGGATTCGCAACGGCCTGCGGGTCAATCCCGGTAAAAGACACCGCAAACCTTTCGGCATGATATTCGAGCCCTCGCTGGAACTGTGTCTGGTAAGTCCTTCGGCGGTCATGGTTCGACGGGAACTGTTCGAGAAGGTCGGCCTGTTTGACGAAAACCTGCCGGCCTGCGAGGATTACGACCTTTGGTTGAGGGTCGGTTGCCGGTTTCCGGTGCATTTGATCGACAAACCGCTCACGATCAAACGCGGCGGACACGA
>JBDNAO010000186.1:0-6296 GCA_039768375.1 Desulfobacterales bacterium
GTCAGCACACTGGATTGCCAAATTGGCTTGCCGGCCATCCGAGAATCTCTGATCCCCGGTTTGTCCACATGGCGCCTGCCGCGTTACGTCGGTTGGGGCCGCGCCAAAAAGCTCATTATCGGCGGCGAGAACATTACCGGAGAAGAGGCTTCGGTCATCGGGCTGGTGGACCACCTGGTGCCTGGGGAAGATTTTTTTTCCCATCTCGATAGGGTGGCCGACAGATATTTGAAAGTTTGCTCGGTCGGATCGCGGATGAGCAAATTGGCGACGAACCAGGCTTTCGACAAGGATTACGATGACTTTTTGACAATGTACTTCAGTCTTCAGGAGCAAATTCAGTACAGCCCGGATGCCGAAGAGAGCAAACGAGCCTATCGGGAAAATCGTGAACCCAACTGGCAATGAGTGTTTAGTACATGACGAGATTTCGGTTTAATGCATGGAGATGGTTTTCTGAGCCTTCCATTAGCAGGGTCAGCACTTTGTGCACTTCATTTTCATTTGTCTGAAGAAAGACATCATTGAGATCGGCAATGACTGTCTGTTCAATGAGGATGGTGACATCAATGGCATTGTTCCTTGATACTCTGCCTTGATCAATCAGGTATGAATACAGTTCCTGCAGTTCCGCATTGACAAATTTGCCGGCTTCATCTGGCGGATCGTCAATTCCATATTGTTTAAGAAGGTCTGAAACGGCATCCATCAGCGACTGTTTGCTTTTAGCAGTGTTCTTAAATACTTCCAATCCCCAAATGTTTGAAAGAGCATTGTATAAATCCCTCGCGAGTTTCAGCTCATCGCGCATATACCCAAGCACATCCAGTGTATCAACGCCGAATCCGGCATTTTTATCCGCATGACCCTTTTCTGCTGCCATACATATGCCGGCGGATGTGGTTGTGGCCAACCAAAACAAAACAATGACGCAGATGATCTTTCTACTATTCAAAATTAGATTTTTTGTAATAATAAATTTCATAATGATTGCGTCTATTTTAATCCGTTATTCCCCGGCGAAGTCAGGTAAACACCATTTTCCGAGCTTAAGGCAATTTATGGCCTGGCAAGAGCTCGCTCGGATTGAACAATTGGTTTCCGTCATCCGTTTTCAATAAATATACCAAGAACAAAAACGGTTAATTAAGATAAAAATAACGGTATCTTATACGTATTTATCAATTCCGGAAATATTCGGGTTTGGGTAAAATGGCGTAGATTTGTTGGGGGAATGCACGCAACGGGTTGTTAGCATAGTTTCCGTCCATAAATGGCCCTTTACCGCAATTTCGGCGTCAATCACGCTAAAGACGTGACAGGTCTACGGAATCGCTTGTGCGGCGTACATGAGTACGGCTCCGCGCAATTCCTTGATTTCCTTGAACTTGCGGAAAATTGCTCATTTCTGAATCGGAAACTGATCAGTGCCCTTATTGAAACTGTGGATGGGCACTAGCATAAGTCACGCACCTGTTTTAGCCTCCATTTCTCATTCGAAGCACGTCGTGTCTATACAAACTTCGTCTTTTCATCCAAATTGTCTTGTCTTTCCAGCGTTCATAACGTTTTCCGACACGCTGTTGAGATTCCGCTGATAAATGTTGCGGCGGATCGGGTCGCAAACTATGACAAACGATCGGTGTTTGACATAACTGCCGTAATATTTTATATAATATAATTAAACCGTTAACCGTGAACTCGTTTTCCGAAACATGTTTAAGGCAATGATTCCCACGACAGACCGAGATCCGGTGGAAGGATTTGTTGAAACGCCGGAAGGACGGCTCCATCATCTGGATTGGGGCGGCAGCGGACCGCAAATCCACTTTTTACACGCCAACGGCTTCTGCGCCGGCACCTACACGCCTTTTCTCAGATATCTGATGGCCGATTTCCATGTCTTTGCCAGCGATGTCCGCGGACACGGTGGTTCCGCTTTCTCTGGTGCCTCGCGCATTCGCCATTGGGACATTTTTGCCAACGATCTGAAGTTGACCATTGAAAAGGCCATGACGCCTCCGATCATCGGGATGGGTCATTCATTGGGAGCCGTCACGACCTGTATTGCCGCCGCAAATTACCCGCGACTGTTTGCCACCCTCGTTTTGATCGATCCAGTTATTTTTCCCAAGAAGTTCCTCTGGCGTTTCGCTGCCATGAAGTTCCTGGGGTTCCGCAGCGCCATTCGACCGGCCCGCATGGCCCGCAGGCGGAAACGGATATTTAAGGACAAACAGACGGCTCTGAGGCGGTTTGCCGAAGGCCGGGGTATTTTCAAATCCTGGTCGAAAGATTTTATCGAGGCTTACCTGGAGTGCGGCCTGCTGGAAAAAGACACGCAAAGCGCGATTTTGAAGTGTGATCCGGAACTCGAAGCTCAGATTTTCGAATCGGTCCCCCTCAACGTCTGGTCGCACCTGAAAAAGATACCCTGCCCGGTGCTCGTTATACGGGGAGAGGCCTCGAATACGTTTTCAAAGCCGGCGGCCAATGGCATCAAGGCAGTGAGGCCGGAATTCGAACTGCAGGAAATTCCACGTTCGGGTCATTTTGTGCCCATGGAACAGCCCCAGGCCTGTGCCCGCGTCATCCTGAAATTTCTTCAAAAACAGAATTGAGGTATTCAGAAATGTCAAATCCCAAACACCAAATTCCAATGAAATCCCAAATGTCAATATCCAATGACCCAAACAGGTTTGTCATTTTGAATTTTGGTCATTGAAATTTGTATGTGCATAGGTTTAGCGGTTCCGGGTTCAACGTTCTGGGTTAAAAGCCATAAACAGTTTTATCTAAATAATCCTGACTCCTTGTTATTTACAAAAACGTTTCACCCAATGGGGTATGTCGAATATTCCGGATCTTGATCTATAGTGTATGCCGTATTCATCGGTTTTAACCTTTGAACCCTAAACCCTGAACCTGGAACCGATCAGGTTAGGTTGTTATTTGCGATTTGGAATTTTTCACCGAAACGTAAACGTTTCCTCGCCGATTAAACTGGAGGCGGCGGCCAGAATCAGTGCTGAACCATGAATCCCGTCTAGGCGGAAAACCGCTCAACCTACTAAGGAATTAAATAATGAAAACCCATTACACGTCACCATCTGGCTCAAAAAAGGATATTCGGCAGTTGATGCGGGTTGCCCTTGCCCAGGAGTTCGCCGATCTGGCTGTGGTCAACAGCCGATTGTTGAACGTTTATACGGGTGAGGTGTTGGACGGGATGGCGGTCTGCATCAAGGGATCCTGGATCGCCTACGTGGGAAAGGATGGCGAAAACAAGATCGGCCCTCAGACGGAAATCATCGATGCAGCCGGGAAAATGCTCGTTCCGGGACTGATCGACGGCCACACGCACCTCGCCTGGCTCGGCAGCGTCGCGGCATTTCTCGAGCCAATCATGGCCGGTGGGACGACGGCTCTCGTGACCGAAAGCCTCGAAGTGTATGCGGTCGCCGGATTGGCCGGCGTCAATGACTTTCTGGCTGCGCTGTCCGACCAGCCGATCAAGATTTTTTCCACGGCACCTTTTATGGCTTCGATCAGCCGCAGGGCGCACGGAATCGACTCGGCCGACCTGAACGAACTCTTGTCTCGAGAAGACATCGTCGGGCTGGGCGAATCCTACTGGCAAACAGTCCTCCAGAAATCGGACCTGGCGGTGCCCACACTGGAAGCGGCCCTTCACACCGGCAAGACGCTCGAAGGGCATACAGCCGGTGCCAGGGGGGACAAACTGGCGGCTTACCTGGCGGCCGGGATTTCCTCGTGTCATGAACCGATAACAGCCGGTGAAGTGCTGGAGCGACTGCGCCTGGGCATTCATGTCATGATCCGGGAAGGAAGCATCCGCCGGGACCTGGAAGCCATCGCCGCCATAAAAGATTCAGGCGTCGACACGCGCCGGCTGATCCTGGTGACGGACGGTCTCAGCCCGCAGGATCTGACCGAAAAGGGCGGAATGGAATTCGTGGTCCGGAAGGCGATTGACCACGGCTTCGATCCGATCGTCGCGGTCCAAATGGCGACGCTCAACGTGGCCGAACACTTTCGGCTGGACGCGGTTATCGGCGGCATTGCACCGGGCCGGTCGGCTGATATGCTCGTCATCCCGGATCTTCGGACGTTTCGGGCCGACATTGTCATCAGCAACGGCAAGGTGATTGCCCGCCAGGGGCGTCTTTTGGCCGAACCCCGGCGCCACCGTTATCTGCCGGCCAGCCTCACGTCGGTTCTCCTGCCGAACAATGTTCAGCCGACTGACTTTGAGATCGCGGCCGAGGGGACAACCCGGGTCAGAGTGCGGGTGATCGAAATGGTGACCGACCTGGTGACAAAGGAAACTGTTCTGGATCTTGCAGTGATAGATGGCCGGATAAATGCAGACCCCGGCCGGGACCTTGCCAAAGTTGCGGCCATCGACCGCACGCATGTTCCCGGCAAGATATTCGTCGGTTTGATGAAGGGATTCGGTCTGAAAAACGGTGCCTTGGCCTGCAGCGCGGCCTGGGACACCTCCGACATCATCGTTGCAGGAGTCGGGGACGGTGACATGGCGGCTGCCGTGAATCGCATACGCGAATTGCAGGGGGGCGTGGTCGTTGTGGCCGATGGCACGATCGAGGCGGAACTGCCGCTGCCGGTGTTCGGACTCATGTCGGAAGAAACCCTCCAGCGGGTGGCCGCAAAACTGGCAGAGGTCAAAGCCTCGGTGAACCGACTCGGCTGCCCTTTTCCCGACCCTCTCCTTACCCTGGTCACCTTGACGGGCGCGGCCATCCCGTATTTGCGGATCTGCGAAGAAGGCCTGGTGAATCTGAAAAACGGCGCGACGGTGGGATTGTTCGCCAATTAGTGCCTATGCATGTTTCCTAAAGGTACTGGTCGATTTCCGATTCAGAAATGTGGTATAATGTAGAGGTTTGCGATCGGGGTTTACAAGTTACGCGCAGCGGTTTATGAAAGCGCGAGCTTTTAACCCTCGACCGGCGGCGCCGAAATCGCGCCAGTGTCGGTTAAAACTGCCACTGGAGGTTTGTATGGATTCCCGGGTTAAAGCCGCTATCGTCGCGGCGGTCAAGAACGAGCCTTTCGCCCGGACTTTTGATATAGAATTGATCGAACTGGACGACGGCCGATCGGTGGTGGAAATGACCTTTGACCCCCGGATAGCGAACAACATCTACGCACGCGCTCACGGCGGTGCGATTTACGGCCTCATCGACGAGGCTTTCGAAACCGCCGGACAAACCGACGGAACCATCGCCGTAGCCCTCAATGTCAACGTCACCTATATTGCCAGCCCGCAGGAGAAAACCCGTTTGCGCGCCGAGGCGACCAGGGTCAGCCTGACCCGGAAAACCGCAGGTTATGACATTCGGGTCATCGACGGTGAGGGCCACCTGATTGCTACTTGTTCGGCCCTTGCTTACCGCACGGGAAAACCGATCCCGTTTCTTTGATTTTTTTAAAGGATACCAAGCCTGTCCATGAGATTCGAGCTTGAACGATTCTACTAGCGGAAAAGATGCGTAATATGGAGAAAAAAAACAATTTTTCGATCCTCCACCTGGCAGATTTCTCCGGATCCGGTCGAATCGCCTTCGTGCATGCACTTAAAATCGCACTCACTTTAGGCGCCGAACTGTCGATCGTTCTGACCAAGGCCGTCAAAGCAACCGAAAAAAACTGGCCGCACAACCCGCCCGTCCGAACCACTCTCGAGCAGTGGAAAATCCTCAGAAACGGCAGCCGCCGCGCCGCGGTTTTCAATGAACTGGGAATAGCCGTCAAAAAGATCGACCAAAACGCTTTAAACCCATCCGCCGCGATCGCCTATCACCTGGAAAACCACAGCGTTGACTTGATCGTGCTTTCCTCCAGTTTTCAAAACGACCTGCTGCAGCGGACATATGACAACTCATTCTTGTACCTCATGCAGAAAACAAGTGCGCAGGTTCTCTTCATTCCGGACCGAACCGAGGGCTTCGTTTCAAGCGAAAACGGCACCGTTAACCTCAGCAACATAATGGTTCCGGTGGTTCGAGAACCAAACCCCGAATCCGCCATAAAGGACGCGGCCGCACTCGGATATGCCATGGGCGATAAAAATGTCCGTATTTCACTGGTTCACGTCGGTGAAGCCAGCGGGATTCCGCCTGTCAGTCTGCCGGCATATGCCGGTTGTACCTGGAATCAGGTGCTCCGCAACGGAGAGGCGGCCGACGAAATCAACGCTTTGGCGTATGTGCTTCCGGCCGATCTTATCGTCATGACCACTCAGGGCCGCA
>JBDNAO010000019.1:0-10175 GCA_039768375.1 Desulfobacterales bacterium
ACCGGCTGCCGGAATATTTCATTAAAGAAAAACTGCCCCCGCACGACGTCACCTTCAAGGTCAAAGACGAGGAACTGGACCAGGTGTTCAACTGGTAACACCGTCTGCCGTTGAAATGAACCGAACAGATGGGGGAACCCGCTTTTGGCAGGTTCCCCATTTACTTTTATAATTCGGCGGACGGCCTTCCTTCTGGCGCGAGGGGAATCCTGACATTAACCATAGAGCCCCGCAGTCGCTATGAAGCAGTTGCATTTGGGAGCTGACCCGATCATGAACAGCGACAACCCGACTAAGACGGTTCGGTTACAGGTGAAAGCGGAACTAATCGCCGCTTGTTTTACCCCATTGCTAACTAAGGGGATCCGACTCATGGCCTGTCTGGAGTGCAGCCTGAAGGAATTGCTTTGCGATCAGTTAGGACTAGCGGAAGACTACCTGGAGAATAGGATTCAAACTGTGTTTCTCGACGGGCATCCCGTCGATGACGTCGTCCGGGCAACCGTTGGCGAAGGCGCAACCATTGCACTGTCCGCCGCCATGCCCGGTTTGGTGGGCGCCGTGCTGCGAAAGGGCGGGGCCCTGGCCGCCCTTCGCAAAGACATTACCTATAGCAGTGATTCCACCGGGCATGAAGTCTGCGACGGCAGCGTCACCGTGAAGCTCTTCAATATGACCACCCGTGAAATCGGACCATTGCTCCTTAAGCGCGGGGTTTGGCTGAAAGGCACGGAGTTGAGGGAAATTTTTGACCGATGCGCGGATATTCTCAGCAATAGTTGCCGACAAGCCTTTTACAACGACATCCCCATCAGCATCGCCTCTTTAATGGAAAGGATTAAAAGCGAGGACGGCATCTTACTGCAAGTTACCGTTGATTAGCATGCCCCACGTACAGTTGATATCGGCAGTGCGCTGATTTACCGCACAGCCAGGTTATCCACCACCAACCGGCGGGAAGACCCCCAACCGATTGCCCTCCTTCAAAATCGACTTCCGGTCAGCATGGACACCATCGACAAAAATGAGCTTAACCTGATCGCCGGGGATCTTGAGTTGCCGCAAAAGCGCATCCACGGTGGTTCCTTCGGTGACGGCCAGAGTACAATCGTCTTTTTTTACCTGCGCGGGCAAGTAGCGGGCCAGCGTGGCGAATAGATTGATTCGGACTTTCATCTGTTTTTATACTTTCATTGGTTTTTTCTATCCCCGGTCCATCATGGGAATTTCACGAATTCGTCTGCAATATTGAGAACAGTAAACAATGTCTTAACATAGGGCTGTTTATGATATTTTTCAAGCCTTCCTGAAATCCGGTCGTCGGTACCCAACCGACGTCCGGAACGATATCCCGGCAGTGATGCTTGCCTTTTTAACGACAGCGGTTTATCTGAGAAGATCTGGACATCTTGTTCGTTCTGCATCTGCTGCTAGAAAGGAACGATTTATGGATTCAGTCACAACCGCACAACTGGAAAAATTGGTGCGCGATATATCGGGGCAAATTTCCGACCCGGCCTATCGCAGTGTTTGGGTATTAGAAGATGGCCCGGCCCGGAAACTCTCCGAGCGCTGCGCCCACAGCATGCGTGATATCTACCTTGCAGCGCTCAACCAAAGCATCTGGCCGCATCGCTACGTGCGCAACCGCGACATCCTTGCGCTGGAAGATCAGCTGAAGCTGGCAAACGCCAGAGTGGCCGTTATCGGTGCCGGCGGGCTGGGGGGGACGGTTATCCTGCTGTTGGCCCGCATCGGCGTCGGTTTTTTGACGGTGGTTGACGGAGACGTTTTCGACGAAACCAATTTGAACCGTCAAGCCCTGTCCGACACCGCGAATATCGGCGTGCCCAAAGCAGAAGAGGCTGCCAAAAAGGTCCGCGAAATCAATCCATCGGTTGAGGTGAGCGTGTTTCGACAAAAAATCAATGCCGCCAATGCCGATTCTATTTTGGCAGAAGTACACGTGGTGGTCGATGCGTTGGACAACATCCCCGATCGCATGACGATCGGCAGCGCCGCACAGAAACTCGGGATCCCCCTCGTACACGGTGCCTTGGCCGGCTTCGACGGGCAGGTCATGACCATTTTCCCTGAAGATTCCGGTTTAGAGCGAATTTACGGTGAAGGGCAAACATCAAGAAACGATCCCGGTCGTCCGGAAGCAGTTCTCGGTGTACCGGCTCCGACGCCGTCTATCGTCGCTACAATTCAGGCCATGGAAGTCATCAAGATCCTGCTCGACCGTGGGCAACTCATTCGCAACCGCATGCTGCACATCGATCTCGAGGGGAGTCGTTTCGACAGCTTCAGCTTTTAGGGCAATACATTCATATCCCGTGACAAGGACTGCCTTCTTTGCCCGCCACCCCTCTTTTGTTCCAGAATGGGCCTTGCCGTAATAACACCCCGATTCGCTTAACACAAAAACCGAATACCAGGCATTTCTCTCAGTCCTGGCTGCAGACCATCCATGATCGATGCCCGCGACGGAGCTAAAAAAAGGGCAGCCCCTCTTTTCGGAGGGAGTGCCCTTTATTTTCCCGGAAATGGGAAGCTAAATCACGGTGACGTTTACGGCAGCCGGACCTTTTTGCCCTTGCTCTATGTCAAAGCTGACACGGTCGCCTTCACTGAGGGATTTAAAGCCGGTGGCGTTAATCGCCGAATGATGAACAAACACATCCGGCCCGTCTTCCTGCTCAATAAACCCGAACCCTTTTTGGTCGCTGAACCACTTGACAGTTCCATTGGTCATGGTGATATCCTCCTTTCATAAAATTTTCAACGTCTCAAACTGGAGGATATCTCTTCATATAACGGATTGTTCCTTCAGAACGAAACTGTCCCGCTAATTTGATTAGCGGTACTTCATTGATGGAGAGAAAGATAACCAATTATTCGTCGAATTGCAAGGCTATTATCATTTTTTTTGCCCGGTATCCCGAACGCCGCCGGGACTGCTGACGGAATTGACGCAGCTATTCGCAGAGTTCGAACAAAGCCGCCGCCCCCATCCCACCGCCGATACACATCGATTCGATGCCGTATTTGATGCCTCTGTTTTTCATGTTGGCCAGCAGGGTTGCGCACAGCTTGGCCCCGGTGCATCCCAGGGGGTGTCCTAAAGCAATGGCACCGCCGTTGACATTCACTTTTTCCATGTCCAGGCCGAGTTCGCGGATGCAGTAAAGCGCCTGGGAAGCGAAGGCCTCGTTGATCTCAAAGAGGCCGATGTCGGCCATATCCATTCCGGCCATATCGAGCAGTTTCGGAATGGCGTGACGCGGTCCAACCCCCATTTCCTCCGGCTTGCACCCCACCGTTGTGTAGCACTTCAGTTTGGCAAGCGGTTGAACCCCGAACTCTTTGACCTTCTCTTCGCTCATGATGATCGCAGCCGCAGCACCGTCGGTGGTCTGGGACGAATTGCCGGCCGTCACCGTGCCGCCGGCCGCAAAAACAGGCTGCAACGCCGCCAACGCTTCGCGGGTCGTGTTCTCCCGGATGCCGTCGTCGAAGGCCTGGACAAACGATTCTTTTTCGTAAGTGCCGTCCTGCCGCCGAACGAATTTTGTGGCCGGCGTCGGTACCAGCTCGGTAAAAAGGGCGTTCTTCCTGGCGTTGGCGGCTCTCATCTGCGATTGATACGCAAAGGCATCCTGGTCCTCGCGCGATATTTTGTAGCGCCGGGCAACATTCTCGGCCGTGATGCCCATCGACACGTAAAGTCCAGCATGTTCACGGGTATACTCGGGATGCGGCCGGGGCATGAATCCGCCCATGGGAATGTAAGTCATCGATTCTACACCGCCGCCGACGACGACATTTGCCCAGCCCGCCATTACTTTCAAGGCCGCAGCGGTGATGGCTTCCAGACCTGAAGCGCAGAACCGGTTCACAGTTGC
This sequence comes from Desulfobacterales bacterium, assembly GCA_039768375.1. Classification (GTDB taxonomy): domain Bacteria; phylum Desulfobacterota; class Desulfobacteria; order Desulfobacterales; family SG8-13; genus JARFQH01. The sequence goes on from JBDNAO010000019.1 coordinate 3,909, forward strand.
GCCGGTCACCTCGGCCGGAAAACCGGCAATCTGGCTCACAAGCCGCCCGATGTTCAAACCCTGCTCGGCCTCGGGAAAACAACACCCCACCATGATATCTTCGACACCCTTTTTTTGGAGATTGGGTGTGCGTTCAACCGCAGCCGACAAAATAAAGGAAAGTAAATCCTCCGGCCGGGTGTCTCTGAAAGCACCTTTGCCGCGCTTGCAGCCCGGCGTTCGGATGGAAGTGACGATATAGGCATCTCTCATGTCCTTATCCCCTTTCTTAACAATACTGATTGACGGGTCACTTTTACGATCAATTCCGCAGCGGCTTGCCCGTATTGAGCATGTGTTCGATCCGGGCAACTGTTTTTTCCTGCCGCAGCAGTTCCATGAACGTCCGGCGTTCGAGCGCCAAAATCGCCTCTTCGTCCAACTCGCTGTTGGCGCGAACGGCGCCACCGCTGATGACAAATGCGATCCGTTTGGCCAGCAGGGCGTCATAATCGGAGATAAAACCGCCTTTGTACATGTTGTAGATTTCGGCTGCAATCATGCCTTGGGCCGATTCGCCGAAAACTCTGATCTTCCTTTTGACGGGCGGCGCATACCCCTCATCCACCATTTTCAAGACTTCCTTTTTGGCCTCACCGACCAGGTAGTCGCGGTTGAAGACGATTCGATCCCGCGCACCGAGAAAGCCGTTGGCCCGGGCATCGGCGGCCGAGGTGGAGACCTTGGCCATGGCGATGGTCATAAACACCGGAATGAAGAAGCGTCCCAGATCCACATCCGATACCGAGGCGGGAATCGTCTGAATGTAGCGTCGCCATAGGTTCAGACACCCTCCGCCGGCCGGCAGCAGTCCGACACCGATTTCCACCAAGCCCATATAGAGTTCGGCGTGACCGACGATCCGGTCAACCGCCAGGCAGACTTCGCAGCCCCCCCCGAGGGTCAATCCGAATGGAGCCGCCACGACCGGAAACGGCGCATATTTTGCCCGCTGAAGAACCGTTTGCAGATCGTGCACCATCTTCTCGATATCGTCAAATCGCTTTTCTTTGACGGCCCCGAGCATGCCCTTCAGGTCGGCGCCGGCGGAAAAGGCGCCCGGCATTCCACCGGCCTGGTTCCCAATGACCAACCCGGCCCCGTTGGCGTCGACATGGCCGAGCGCTTGCGCCATGAAGTCCAGGATTTCCGCATTCAGGGCATTCATTTTGGTATGAAACTCGAGGCAAGCCACGCCGTCACCCAGATCGACCAGGGTAGCGGAGGGAATGTCGCTGATCACTTTACCGGCGCCCTTGTGAGCCTTGAGGGAGATAATGTTGAGACTGACCTTGAGTTCCCGGTAATCCTCGGCGGCAAAATCGTAATAAGAGACCGTCCCGTTGTCGGTTCTGTAAAACGCGCTGCGGCCGGCTGCAATCATCGTCCGAATTTTTTCAGGCACCTCTAAGCCGTCGCGCTCCATTTTCTCGACCGACTCTTTTAACCCGATCGCGTCCCAGGTTTCAAAGGGACCGAGCTCGAAGTTAAAGCCCCATCTCATGGCGTTGTCGATATCGACGATCGTATCGGATATCTCCAGAATACGGTTGGCGGCATAAATCAGGTTATTCGCCAGGGCTTTCCAGGCGAACCGTGCCAGTTTATCGTCACCGTAAACCACGGCCCGCATTCTTTCCGGCAGGGTGCCGGCACGCCGGGCTTTCTCCAGGCAGGGATAGGTCGGTATCTCGTATTCGCCGTAGGCAAGTGAGTCCGGATCGATCACTTTACGAATCTTTTGCCACTCGGGCGTCAGTTCGGTCTTGTAGAAGCCGCTCTGGCTTTTTTTGCCCAGCAGATTTTTTTTGATCATGTTCTGAACGAACTCAGGCATCACGTAACTGTCCCGACCTTCGTCATCCGGGACCATTTCATAGGTGTTGCGGGCAACGTGGGCAAGCACGTCCAGCCCCACCAGGTCGGCGGTTTTGAACATGGCGGTCTTGGGCCGTCCCATGACCGGACCGAAGACGGCATCGACGGCCGGAATCGTCAAGCCCTCTTCCCGCATCAACTGCATGGCCTTGACGATTCCCTGGACCCCGATGCGGTTGCCGATAAAATTGGGCGTATCTTTGGCCCATACGATCCCCTTGCCGAGAATCTTTTCACCGTATTCGGCAACAAATTTGAGAAGTTCCGGCAAGGTGTCCTCACCGGGAATAATTTCCAGCAGCCGCATATAGCGCACCGGATTGAAAAAGTGGGTCCCCAGGAAGTGCCGCCGAAACTCCAGGCCCAGCTCCTCGGACATGGCCTTGAGCGGAATTCCGGAAGTATTGGTGGTGACGATCGTGCCCGGGCGGCGGACTGTCTCGATCTTTTGCAGGAGGTGTCGTTTGACCTTCAGGTTTTCCACCACGACTTCAATGATCCAGTCACACTCGGTGAGCCTTTCAAAATCGTCTTCGAGGTTGCCGATCTCGATGCGTTCGGCATCTTGCGGATGCATGAGCAATGCCGGACTGGCTTTGAGCACGTTATCCAGCCCCTGCTTGACGATGCGATTGCGCGCCTTTGGATCGCTTTTCTGTTCATCCTTCAAGTCCGGAGGCACGATGTCCAGCATCACCGTCCGCACGCCGGCACTGGCAAGCAAGGCAGCGATGCCGCCACCCATGACGCCCGATCCGATCACCGCAACCTTTCTGATCTTTTTCATGATGATTGTCCTCCTGTAATTGAAATGAATGAATATTCATTCAATTAACAAATCCCGAGCGGCTCTGTCAAGAAAAAACCCGGGTAAGGTTTGGTCTGTCAAAATACTATAATTACTTTATAAAAATGTCATACAGCCGCAGGTGTCTTTTTCTCTTGACCGGTTCATGCGGTATGCAACGCCGGGTCACGATATGAATTCGTATTCAAAAAGGCGGCCATCTGTTGATCGACATGGCATGCCGATGGCGCCGGAACCGGTTGTGATCGCCAATGAGAACGGAAATGAGGTTGCAGCAGGCAAACCACATCGGCGCAATCAACCCCGATTTGACCAAAACGGGCGAACGGTGATAAAATCATTCTCTAAAACATCATGCAGGTTGTTTCAACGGAGTTGAATTTGTGGCGCAAGAGAACGCCAGAGGCCGTGTGGCACGGGAAGGACGTGGCGGATGAATGCAAGGATTAAAAAGTATATTTTCAGCGGCATTTTGTTGTTCGTGGGTTATTTTCTGGCCAGTCAACACATTGTGATCAAAAACAAAGAGTTCAAATTATTAAAAAAGTCAGAGATGACGTATGAATACACCTTTTACAACGTCACCGACAGGGATCCCGAAGACATCATCAAGATCGATATGCTGCGGGAAGACGGCATCGGGGACGTCCTGGTTGATTTCGGGCTTTTAAGCGAAGAGGAAAAGTACAAGCTCGAATCATATTACAGTAACCTGGAAGAGTAACAGCGTTGCGCCAATCACCGGGCTCTACACTAAAAATTTACGTACGTCTGCAAGCATGTCGTTTTAGAACAGGTACCGGGTCTTTATTTTACTGCTTTTCTTCGCGTTTCAACAGTTGATACATCATGTCGCACAGGGCCCCTCCGAGACCAAAGTAGCCCGTTTCAACCTCTCCAATCTTTATCTTTTTACCATAAAACCGTCAGGCAGACCCACGCGCGCCATTCGGTTGGTCAAGTAAATAAATTCTGAAGATGTTATGTTCTTGCCGCCTGCATTTGGATGTCACTCACGACCCGTGATAGCTGTGCTAATGGACAGCCGGAGACCGTCGGTTGTGAGAGAAATGGCGCCGTCTTGGTCTGTGCGCAACAGGCGGGTTTTTGCCTGATGGTAGCGCTTCAAGACGGCGGGATGGGGAAAGTGATAGCGGTTCTGCCACCCCGCCGAAACGATGCCGATGCGAGGTTGCACGGCGTCGATGAATCCAGGGGTGCTCGAAGAGTCGCTGCCGTGATGTGGGACAAAGAGAACGGTGCTTTTCAATCGGTCACCTTCTCGGGTCACAAGCTCATTTTCGGCCTTGGCCGTGATGTCGCCACAGAGAAGAAGTGAAATTGCACCGCTGGTAAACCGGGCGACCAGGGAATTGTTGTTGAGATCCCGCCATGGATCAGTTGGCCGACGCTCGAGAAATCCGGGGGGCGGGTTGAGAATCTCGATATTGACCCCCCCGATTTCTACCTGCCGATCGAGTTGCCGGAACACGGGATGAGTGATGTTTGCATCCCTTATGGTTTTCATCAACTGCCGATACCCCGCTGTTTTCCCGGGCTCGCCGTTGGACCAGATAGTCTGTACATTGAAATGCTCGGCAATGTAAATCAATCCGTTCAGATGATCGCTGTTGGGATGCGTCAGGATGAGGGTCTCGATGGTTTTGATTTTCTTGTGCCATAAAAAAGGGGCGATGATCCGGGCACCGACATCGAACACCGCATTATCCGGATACCCGCCGCCGTCGACCAGCATACAGTATCCTCCGGGCAGCTCGAGCAGTGTCGCACTGCCCTGCCCGACATCGAGGACGGTGGCCCGCAAGTCCTGCCGTCCGATTCGTTGATAGGCCCAGTATCCGATGTCGGCGGCAATCGCAGACAGAACCAATGCCAGGGCGATCCATATCGGCTGACTCCGCTTAAAACCTCTGTTGGACTGCATCGTCCCGGCAGTGCCGTCGAAATCCAACCGCCATCCAGGATTTCCAGCTACCGGAGCCTCACTCTGCCTGCGACGGCTGATGAGAATCACCAGTGTGCCGGCCAGTATATAATAGCAGGCGATCTCAAAAAGCGAGGGCGTTACGGTTCGAAATGCCGCAAATGGCAACTGCGACATCAGGTCCACCAAGTTGAGTGTCTGAGCGAGGACGGCCGCAGCCAGATTCAATATCGCCGCGGCGGCCGTCGAACTGACCGGTAGCAGGAAGGCCGCCAGCAGACCCGACGGCACGACGCCGAAACCGATTATCGGAACGAAAAGACAGTTGGAGAGAATTCCGATCAGTGAGACCCGGTTGAAATAGAACATCGTCAACGGCAAGGTCCCCAAGATAGCCCAAACCGACACGAGAACAAAGAGGGTTAATTTTCTTATTGCCCGTGTGGTCATGGGTACAGATATCGGCAGCGGCGTCAGCGGGCACCGTGACATGCCGTAGATGATGGCGAACACGGCCGCAAAGGACAGCTGAAAGGAGGCGGAAAAAAGAACGGGCGGATAGAACACGAGAATTGACATCGCCGCAACGGCCAGCGTGTTTAGAAGGTCCTGGTCCCTACCCAACAGAAAGGTCAGCAGAAAAACACCGACCATGGCCAGCGCTCTCTGAGTGGAGGGGGACATACCGGCTAGCAAAGCGTATGCCAGCACGGGGAAAAAAGTCCCGAGCGCCGCCCACTTGCGGGTTCCGGCATTCCAAAGAAACCAGGGGATCCGTGACAGAATGCGGGACAGCAGGAAAAAAACCGTCGCGGCGACGATACCGATGTGCAGGCCGGATATGGCCAGAAGATGCCCGATGCCCGTCCGCTGAAAAGAGGCGGATGTGTCCGGCGACAGGCGACCCCGGTCCCCGAGAATCAAAGCGGCCAGCACGCCCCGGTGTTCACCGGCAGGGGTCGTGTCAATAAGCTCGAGGATGCGGTCCCGCACCCGATCGATCCGATACCCGAACCCGATTCGTGGGCGTTCGCTCAAAATGGTTACGGATTCAAGGGAACTGTAGGCCGTGGCCCAGACTCCCTTGAACGCCAGGTACCGTTCATAATCGAAGCCACCGGGATTATGGAAGTTCCGTGGCTTGCGGATCCGGCTCTCGAACGAAATGCGATCGCCGCGCGTAAAGTCACAATCGGTTCCGATAGCGGTTACCCGTACCCTCCCGGTGACCGGCCGGGCTAGGTCGGTGGCTTCTATCCGTTCGACCGTCATCTGGAAACGGAAGCGGTTCGTGCGGGACACCGGTCGCGAAACGACGGTTCCGATGATGCGCCATTTTTGTTGACCGGTAAAATGAATGATGTGGTGCGGCGGAAAGCGCGGTGTCGTCCAAGGCTGCAGTGAGAGGTAGCCGAGGAAAAAGAAAATCAGCAACGGCGAGAGCCGTCCGTTTCTACGGCGAAGCAGGCAAAAGGCGGCGAACCCGAAGGCCGCCGCGAGACCGACCAGAACCGCAGCCTCGATACCCGGCAAGTAGAGTCCCCCGACAATGCCGGCCATAAACGAAAGGGTCAGCGGAATGAGCGGCCGTGCATAT
>JBDNAO010000187.1:0-5850 GCA_039768375.1 Desulfobacterales bacterium
ACTGCAGTCTATCTAACGCGAGCGTCAAATAACGCGGGACATGGAAGTCTACGTTTGATAGTCCCACATTGAAAAAGGCGTATTAGGAGGATGTGCAAACGCTGACAAAAAATCCCCCCTGACCCCCCTTTACTAAAGTGGGGGATTTTAGGCCTCAAGGTGGACCATCCTTTGCGCGGGTGCTATATAAAATAGTTGTTTGAACAAAATTTCTAACCAAAAGAGGTGCAGTTCATAGCCTTTCCCTTTCCACTATTGATTTTTTTTGACCTTGGGGCAATTTGAATTATTAAAAGCCTGAATTTTTCAAGAGTTAATTGGTGCAAGATTGAGGTAATAACCCTCCGACATTGTTTCTTTTTGGTCACTAAATGATAATTCTCATTTTCCTTTATTTTCTATGCGCGATCCTGTTGACATTTTACGGGATCAACAGCCACGTGATCATCCATTTGTTCAAACGTCGTCATGCCCGGCGGCGCCGGGAAGACCGCATCGTCGTTTCCAATTTCTATGGGGGTGCGGTCCCACTGAAAGATCCGCAGCCTTTCGCGCAGAGTTTGCCGACCGCGACCACCCAACTGCCGATCTATAACGAGTTGAACGTGGCCGAGCGGTTGATCGACGCGGCTGCGGCTATGATCTATCCTCGAGGCCGGCACGAAATCCAGGTTCTGGACGACTCGACCGATGAAACGCAGCAAATTGTCGCCGCCAAAGTGGTGGAGTTGCGCCGGAAGGGGGTGGACATCAAACACATCACCCGCAAGGACCGCAAGGGTTTCAAAGCCGGCGCGCTGCGGTTCGGGCTCGAGCGGGCGTCAGGCGAATACCTGGCCATATTCGACGCCGATTTCGTGCCGCCGCCCGATTTTCTGCTGAAATCGATTCCTTTTTTTATGAAGGATCTAAAGCTTGGGTTTGTACAGGGCCGCTGGGGTCACCTGAACGGCGAGGAGAGCTTTGTCACCCGTCTGCAGTCGATCGGCATTAACGGTCACTTCATGGTCGAACAGTCGGCCCGTAACTTCAATGGCCTTTTTATGAACTTCAACGGCACGGCCGGCATCTTCAGAAAGACGGCCGTGTTAGATGCCGGCAACTGGCAAGACGACACTCTGACCGAGGACATGGACCTGTCGTACCGAATTCAACTTGCCGGCTGGCGCTGCCGCTACCTGGTCGACCTGGTGGCCCCGGCTGAAATTCCAAGCAACGTCAATGCCTTCAAGAGCCAGCAGTTTCGATGGGCCAAGGGGTCCATACAGACCGCCAAAAAGCTGCTGCCCGGTATCCTGAAGACCGACATAAGCGGTTTTGCCAAATTTCAGGCCTTCATGCACCTGACCCACTACCTCATTCACCCATTGATGCTCTTTCTGGCGGTGATGGCCCTGCCGGTGCTCCTCAGCGGTCAGCAACGGTTGCCGGCGTTGCTCTTTTTCGCGTTCGGCAGTCTGCTCGTCTTGAGCTGCAGCGGTCCATCGCGTCTTTATGTAGTGGCCGAGAATGCCCTCGACAAATCAAGACTGAAAACCCTTTTGTTGATGCCGCTGATGATCTGTTTCGGCTGCGGCCTGGCGGTCAACAACTCGCGGGCTGTTTTGGAAGCGCTGATCGGCAGAAAAAGCGCCTTCATCAGAACGCCCAAGAAAGGGTATTCCAGAATGAAACGCTACCTGCCGGCCCGAAGCAGCCTCTACCTGACGGAAATAGGGGTGGGGTTGTGGTGCCTGGCCGGGATGGTCGTGTACTTTGCCGCCGATCTCTACCTCGTCGGTCACTTCCTGTTCCTGTATGCGGCCGGCTACCTCTCCATCGGCATTCTCTCCTGGCGGCACGGCGTCAACCCGTCATGAGGCGTTTTGTCTTCATCGGCAGTTGCCTGGCATGGATGGCGGGCATGGCCGCTATGGCTACCCTGGGGCCGCTCGGTCGATATCCGCTGGTTTCAGGTGTTTTATACTGCGCGGCTTTTTGGTTTCTTATTCTGATGGTGCGGTGGTTCCCCGACGCCATCGCTCCGCTGAAAGCGTTGGGAATTGTCCTTTTATTGGCCATAGCCGCCCGGTCCTTGTTTTTAACTTATCCGGTCGGGAACGACGTCTACCGATACATCTGGGAGGGCTATGTCCAGAAATTCGGAGTGAACCCTTACCGTCTGGCACCCGACAACCCGGCCTTGGCAGAATTTGCGCGCACCGGTCTCCAGACGGTATGGGAAAATATAAACCACAAAAACTTTTCGGCCGTCTATCCGCCGTTGTCGCTGCTACTCTTCAAATTCCTTGCCGCTTTCAAGCCTAATCCTGTATTTTTCAAGCTCTGTTTCATTGGCTTCGACCTGGGTGTCATCGTGGTATTGGCCCTGATCTGCCGGCTCCGACGTGTGCCCTTTTCCCGGCTGCTATTGTACGCGGCCAATCCGCTGGTGATCGTTTACACCGCCGGGGAAGCTCACCTCGATGTTGTGCAGGTTTTTTTTCTTTGCCTGGGTTTATACATCCTGTTCAGAGGCCATGCTGCGACGGCGTTTTTTATGATCGGCCTCTCTGTCATGACAAAGTACCTGGCATGCATCGCTCTGCCTTTTTTAATCACGCAGCGGAATTGGAAGGCCTCACTCGCCTGCCTGCTCCCGGCCGGTCTGTTTCTGTTATACAGAGACGCCGGTTGGCATGTGTTCCATTCCCTGGAACGGTTCGGGATGAACCTGCATTACAACGATTCGCTCATGTTCTTATTACGGCTCATTCTGCCTGAAGCGCTGGCGGTTACGGCTGCCGGACTGCTGCTGGTCGGAATTCTGGCCTGGATTTTTCTCGTGGTACCCGAAAAGCTGCAGAGCGTTTATCTGGCCATTGGTGCCGCGCTGCTCTGCCTGCCAACGTTGCATCCCTGGTACCTGATCATGATAGCACCGTTTCTGGTCTTTTACCCGTCGGCAGCATGGATCTACCTGCAGGCGGCCGTGGCATTGACCTTCTCGGTCCTGGCAGCGGAGCAGGCGACCGGCATCTTTCAAGAAATTCACTGGATCAAGCTCATCGAATATAGTCCCTTTTTCGGTCTCCTGTTCTACGGGGTTTTCAGAGATGGATTTCTTTTTCGTGACAGTGCCTATTCCAACCCCCGCACGTTGTCGGTCATCGTTCCCACCCTGAACGAGGCCGACAAGTTGACGCGCTGCATCACGTCGTTGAAAAAGCGTCGAAACGTGCCGGAGATCATCGTGGCCGACGGCGGCTCAACGGACGCCACGGTGAAACTGGCTCTGGACTTGGGGGCAACGATCGTCTGCGGTCCGAAGGGCAGGGGCGTGCAGATCCGAAATGGGTCCGAAGCGGCTACCGGCGACCTGCTGATGGTGTTGCACGCCGACTGTGTACTGCGCCCGGGCATGTTGGCGGCTGTCTTCGAACACATGCGCCTCGATCCCCACGCGCCGGGAGGAGCCATCGGCATGCGTTTCGAGAAGGAAACCACGAGCGCATGCATAATTTCCACCTTGAACAACCTGCGGGCGCAGTTCACCGGCATCGCCTTCGGCGATCAGGCCCAGTTTGTGCGCAGATCCGCGCTTCAAACTGCCGGAGGGTTTCCGGACTTGATGTTGATGGAGGATGTGGAGCTGTCGCTGCTATTGAAGGAACAGGGACGACCGGTCTTCATAGGAGATGGTGTCAGGGTGTCGAGTCGGCGTTGGCAGGGACGTGGCTTCAGCGCCAAGATCGCGTTGGTCTTAAAGCTCGTCGTGCGGTTTTTGATAGAACGCCGGTTGGGGGAGGGCGCCCGATCAGGCCGCGATTACTACGCGGCCTACTATCGGCTTTAAGATAAGGTTTTTGGACTGCGTTATACTGCTATTACAAGCGGTTCCCCTCGATTGGTAACTGAGATAGAAGCTTGACACATATTATAATGTGCATTAGCATGATAACAAAAAAGGGGGGGGTAATGATGGAGACAGCAACAAAAACAAAGCGAATCACAATATTAGGGACTCCAGAGTTTAAGGATTTTTTGACTCGGGAAGCAAAACAAGAAGGTCTGAGTTTATCAGAACTCGTTCGGCAACGTTGCGAAAGAAAACCACAAAACCAAGATGAGGAATTGTTAGCGGCGCTTATTAAAGAGGTTAGTGCGGCGACTGCCAGGGCTAAGTTGTCGTTGGAAAAAGGGGTGGCTGATGCGGAAAGGGTGCTGGCTGAAATAAGGAGGGATGTTTGAGCACATTAAAAGATGTCATGGCGGCAATGAAAGATGTTTTGTTGTTAACCGATAAAGTTGATCGCGCAGGATCGGTACTTTCCGAAATAGCCCATGAGGTACGCGATCAAGACCGGCGACTAGTTCGGCTGGAAACTATTGTTGAAATTGCAAGAAACCAACCTCGTATAACTCAGTAAGAATCTTTTAATTCGATCCATAAAGTGAACGTGGCTGGATATTACCGCCGCTGCTGAAGTCTTTCAGCGATCGCCTGTAAAGCCAGGATGTAGCCAAGGGCGCCGAGGCCGACAATGCGGCCGGTCACGATGTCGGCGATCATCGATTCTCTGCGAAACGCTTCTCGCTTGTAAGTGTTGGACAAGTGGACTTCGACGACCGGAATGTCGAGCAACAGCAGGGCGTCCCGGATGGCGATGCTGGTGTGGGTGTAGGCACCGGGGTTGATGATGAGGCCGGACGCCTGTCCGACCGTCTGTTGAATCTTGTCGACGAGCAGTCCTTCCTGGTTGGATTGAAACGATTCCAGCGACAGGTTCAGCCGCGCCGCCTCATCGGCCAGCATCGTGTCGATTTCTTTCAGAGTCTGACGCCCGTAAACCTCTGGTTCCCTTTGGCCCAGCATGTTCAGGTTGGGGCCGTGAATTACCAGGATTTTCGCCTGCCCACCGGATTTTGCGGTCATCATGCCTCTCCAATAATCTCTTTGAACCGTGCGATCACCTGCCGGTAATCCTTTTGCCCAAAAATGGCCGAACCGGCAACGAACACATCGGCGCCGGCCGCCGCCACCTCGGCAATGTTGTTTTCTTTGACGCCGCCGTCGACCTCGATCCGTGTCGACAAACCGCGATCGCCGATCATGCGGCGCAGGCAGCGGATTTTCTCCAGAGAGTTGCCGATAAAGGCCTGGCCTCCGAAGCCCGGGTTGACGCTCATGATCAGGACGTAATCGGCATATTCGAGCACCCAGTCCAAGGCCGAAAGCGGCGTCGACGGGTTCAGGACCACACCTGCCTTGGCGCCGGCCTCCTTTATCTGCTGAACGGCGCGGTTCAGGTGCGGGCAGGTTTCCACCTGCACCGAGATCCAGTCGGCACCGGCTTCGGCGAATGCCTGGATGTAGCGATCCGGGCTTTCGATCATCAGGTGAACATCGATGGGCAACCGGGTGATTTTTCGCACGGCCGCCACGACCAGAGGACCGAAAGTGATGTTCGGAACGAAATGACCGTCCATCACATCCGCATGGATCCAGTCGGCGCCGGCGGCTTCCACCGCTTGAACCTCTTCGCCCAGGCGGGTGAAGTCCGCCGAGAGAATCGATGGGGCAATTAATTTTGTCATTTCAGCTCCTGCTTTAATTTAATTTGGTTAAACCCTGACAGCGCAGGGTTTAACCAAATTAAATTACCAGTTATCATAAACTTCCGTGCGTACTAGCCGATCGTCATCGTAGATCAGCAGGGTGGCAGGTCGATCTCTTGGAATGATCAGCCAGATATCTTTTCCCGGACTGACGAAATCGTCAAAGAGATCGTTTGTGAGCCCGTCGCGGTTCAACTGCACCCGTATATGGCGTTTCAGAAACCCGTTGTCAATCCTGTAATGAAAAATTCC
>JBDNAO010000188.1:0-4976 GCA_039768375.1 Desulfobacterales bacterium
CTGACGGCCGACAGGGTGATAGCGATCAGAATCAAGACGCCGCCGATCACCTTTGCGGTGGTCAAGCCTTCGTCGAACAGGAAGTAGGCCATGATCGTGGCACCGACCGGTTCACCGAGGAGACTGACGGCGATCAGGCTGGTGCTGAACCACCTCAAGGCCCAGTTGTAACTCGAGTGTCCGATCAGCTGGGTGATCAGGGCCATGGCCCAGAAGCAGGCGTAGGTGGAACCGGAAAATCCCGTCACCGGCAGGCGCAGGGTCAGCACAAGGAGCCAGAGGATCACGGCAGCACTGGCGTAGCACACGCAAATGTAGGCCAGCAGCGAGAGCTTGCGGCGCAGGTTGCGTCCCAGGAGCAGATAAAAGGCGGCGCAGACACTGCCGATAAGGGCCAGCAAATCCCCCAGAAGCGCTTTTCCGCCGGTGGCAAAATCACCGATGCCGATAATAATGCCGCCGGCGACACTGATAAGAATACCCAAAGCCACGGCCGGTTTGATCCGCTCGCCGGATATCAGCGGGGTAAACAGACCGACCCACAGTGGATTGGTATTGACCAGCACGACGCTGTTGGCCACCGAGGTGTAGCCGAGAGAAGAAATCCAGGTGCCGAAGTGGAGGGCCAGAAAAAATCCGGACAGACCGGCCAGGGCGAGTTCGCGCCGGGAAAGCGACAGGAGTTCGGCCCGCACTTTAAACCAGGCCAACGGCACGATGACTGCACTGGCCAGACCGACCCGGTAGGCGGCTATCACCAGGGCCGGCGCATCGGTTGCCAACCGAACGAAAATGGCGCCGGTCGAAACGGCCAGCACACCCACAACCAGCGCAAAGTAAGGGTTGAAGGCCGGGCCGGTCAGCGGCCGCTTGCAGGCTTCAGGCATCGCGATATCGGCTCACGCCTCTCCGGGCTGTCGTCTTTCGAGGCAGATAAAGGGGATCCAGCTTGATCGAAGAGGAAACATTAAAGTTCCGGTTAAAAATTCCAAATCGCAAATAACAAATAACAAATAAATCACAATGACCAAAATTCAAAATAACAAACCTGTTTGGGTCATTGGATATTGTAATTTGGAATTTATGTGTATTTTGGTGCTAGTATTTTGGTATTTGGCATTATTTTAGGCGGTTGGATTGGTATCCTTGATGTACTTCTTAATGCCCAGCACAATGCCCTCGCACAGGCGGTCCTGGTATTTCGGGTTCACCAGGCGCTTGCACTCGCGTGGGTTGCTGATAAAAGAGGTCTCAACCAGTATCGACGGCATCTGGGCCCCCAACAATACGTAGAACGGGGCTTGTTTGACGCCCTTGCTTTTAATCTGAGAGTATTTCTTGCGCTTGAGATGGGTGGTCAGGGTGTCCTGGACGGTGGCCGCCAACCGACTCGACTCGTTGATCTTGGAGTAGTGCATCAGCGAGAAAAGGATCTTTTCCAGATCGCTTATGTTGTTGGTCGAGGTGGCGTTTTCCATGGCGGCCACGCGCTTGGATTCGTCGTCGTCGGCCAGGTTAAGGAAGTAGGTCGAAATCCCGAAGGCCCTCCGGTTCCGGCTGGCATTGGTGTGAATCGAGATGAAAAGGTCCGCGTTTTTGGTGTTGGCGAAGGCGGTACGTTCCTCTAAGGTCAGATAACGGTCGTTGCTGCGGGTCAAGAGAACCTCACAGTGCAGCTCATTTTTTAATTTCACGGCCAACCGCTTGGCAATCTGCAGCACGATCTGTTTTTCGTGAACACCCTTGAGATAGCCCGGCGCACCGTAATCTTTGCCGCCGTGTCCCGGATCGATCACGATCCGGCGCACGCCCAGCGAGAGCTGGCGGGCGATGTCGCCCGTGGAGGCTTTGGGGTCTATTTTTGCAATCGCGCGATTGACCGGCCGCGGTGATTGGGTTGCGGACGCAATTCCGCCGCCTTTGAGGTCCATCACGATCCGGAAGGGTTCTTTTAATGAAAACACCTCGTAGCTCTCGAGAGACTTGATGTCGACCACCACCCGCACCGAGTCGGGCGTGTACTGCCCCGCACGGGCCAGTTTGAGCAAATCGTCATTGATGGGAATGATCTTGTCGAGGCCGTTTCCCAGTCGGCTGTTGCGCAAATCTATGTATAGACGCTGCGGCTTGTGATTGGACGGATCTTTTTTCAGCAGGTTGTAGTCGAAGTCCGTCTCCCGGTCGGTGTCGATCACCAGGCGGGTATAGTTCGGGTTCGACCAGAACCGCAAACCTGTGACGAGGGCCGTGCGGCCGGTCGGAGACACCTTTTCTCCCGCTGCTTCGGCATTGTTACGGTTGCCTTTCCGGTCGGCGGCAGTTGCGGTGCCGACGCCGCTGATGCCCCGCAGAGCCTCCTGCGCTTTGCTGCTGTGGTCGCTCTGCGGGTAGTGGGTCACGACCTGCTGCAGCCGATCGATGGCCTGCTGGCGGTCCTTGCGGTTTTGGGACCATTGGTAGAGTCCACCGTACAGAGTGCCGCTCATGTAAAGGCCGGCGGCCGCCTTCGGTCCGGTAGGAGACTGCTTGTAGGCGGCTTCGAACTTGTCGATGCACGCGATCCAGCTGCTTCTGAATTTCTGTTTTTGGGGTGAACGGCGCAATTCCGCGGTGCAGGACTCGGCACTCTGGTACAGCCGGTCGTCTTTCGGTTGCGCTGTCTTAGACTTAGAAACGGAGGCATCGCGACCGTTAGCGGCGGCAATCGCCTTTTTGGCACGGCCGGCATATCGGCTTTGCGGGAAACGGTTTTGGATCCGCTCGAAATGATCGATGGCTTCCCTGATATCCGCGGTGCGTCCGGAATGCCGGTAGAGCTCGGCATAAAGCGTGCCGGACATGTACAAACCGGCGGCCGCCCAGGGCCCCTCGGGTGTGTGTCGGTAAACGGCCTGAAACTTTTCGATGCACGTCATCCAGGATTTGCGGTATTTTTGGGCCGAAGGCGTGTTGCGCAACTTTTTGTAGCAGGCCTCGCCCCGGACATACGCATCGCGGGCGGTATCGGCCGATGCCGCAGGCACAAAGCACCAGAATAAAAGGGCGGCGATGACTAAAAGTCGAATGGCAAGGATACGTTTTACCATACGCTATTCCGATCCGCCTTTGGCAAGTTCACAGAGTCTGTCCAAACAGTTCAGGGCATCCAGAGGTGTCAGACGCGTGACGTCGATGCGGTTCAACATGGCCAGCACGGCATTCTCCGGACTGCGGAATAAGCTCAGCTGCACCGCCTCCTTTTCGGGTCTCCCCGCCGAGGCGACGGTTTCCGAGGAAGGCCCCACCGGATGGGCGCCGCTTTCGATGCCGGCCAAAATTTTCTTGGCTCGTTTGACGACCGTCCGCGGAATACCGGCCAGCCGTGCGACCTGAATTCCGTAACTCCGGTTCGTTCCGCCTTCGACCAGTTTGCGCAGGAATATGATTTCGTCATTCCATTCCTTGACGGCGATGTTGAAATTCTTTACCCGTTGATGGGTCCGGGCCAGGTCGGTTAATTCGTGGTAGTGCGTGGCGAAAAGTGTCTTGACGCCCGTACCGGAAAGATCGTGCAGGTACTCGGCCACCGCCCAGGCGATGCTCAGCCCGTCGAAAGTGCTGGTCCCGCGACCGATTTCATCGAGAATCACCAGGCTCCGGCCGGTGGCGCTGTTCAGGATGTTGGCCGTTTCCTGCATCTCCACCAGAAAAGTGCTCTGCCCCTGTGACAGGTTGTCCAGGGCGCCGACCCGTGTAAAAATACGGTCGGTCAAGCCGATCGAGGCCCTGCGGGCCGGTACGAAACTGCCCATGTGGGCCATCAGGACTAGCAGCGCCACCTGGCGCAGGACCGTCGATTTGCCCGCCATGTTGGGGCCGGTGATGACCAGAATCTGGTTCTCGGTATTGTCGAGCCGTATCGAATTGGGCACGAAGCGTTCGCCGGTGATCATCTTCTCGATGACCGGATGCCGCCCGTCCTCGATGTTGATGATATCCTCTGTGTTGATAACCGGACGGCAATAGCCGTTCTGATCGGCGACCTCGGCCAGGTTCAACAGACAGTCGATCCGGGCGATGAACCGCGCCGCTTCCTGGATATCGCGGTTGACCTCGATGACCTGTCTGCGCACCTGCTGAAAGATGTCGTATTCCAAGGCGGCCCGCTGATCCTCGGCATTCAGGACTTTGGTTTCAAAGGCTTTAAGCGCATCGGTAATAAAACGTTCGGCATTGACGAGGGTTTGCTTGCGTACGTAATGAGCCGGAACTTCCGCCGCGCGCGATTTGGGAACCTCGATGTAATAGCCGAAGACCTTGTTGTAACGGACTTTGAGAGCGGTGATGCCGGTGGCCTCTTTTTCCTGGACTTCGAGCTGCGCCAGCCAGCCTTTGCCGTCGCGGCTGATGCGCACCAGTTCATCCAGTTCGGCGTTGAATCCGGTTTTGATCATGCCCCCTTCGTTCACGCCCAAGGGCGCATCGTCGCGAATCGCCGCCGCGATGCGTCCGGCCAGTTCTTCCAGATTCCACCAGTCTTCGATCGGCGTAAAAAGATCGGTCTTGAAACATGCGACCTGCGCCGTGATGTCCGGCAGCGCTTGGAGCGACCCCTTCAGCGCCACCAGGTCTCTGGCATTGCAGTGTCCCATGGTAATCTTGCTGCCGAGGCGTTCGAGATCGGCGACCGTTTTGAGAGTTTCTCGCAGGCTTTTTCGCAAACTCTGGTTCTTCTTGGCCACTTCGACCGCTTCCAAACGCGCGTCGATGAGGCCCACATCCATCGACGGGTAGCGCATCCAGTTTTTCAGCAGACGGCCCCCCATGGCGGTCACGCTGCGATCGAGCACGCTGAGCAGAGTCCCCTGTCGAGATCCGGTGCGGATGTTGGTCATCAACTCGAGATTGCGGCAACTCAGATCGTCGGTCCACAGGAACTGGTCGAGACCATAGGCTTCGATCCGGGCGACGTGCTGCACTTTTTGTTTCTGGGTCTC
>JBDNAO010000189.1:0-6601 GCA_039768375.1 Desulfobacterales bacterium
TTTTTATTAGAACATCCTGATGTTGTCAACCGGTTTTTCGGTTCTCATTTTGCGGCGCCCGGCTTTTTGCCCTGGCGGATGCCGATCAGGAAATAGGGCACAAAACCGATGAATGGAATCGAGGCAATCAACCACCAGAGGACTTTCGTGCGGTTGTTTTCAAACTCACGCTGGGCGATGTCGACCACGGCCCAGATGGTGAGCAGAAAAAAAGGGACGCACAGCGCCAGGAAAACCGCAATCGATTTCAGATCCATCATCAACCCTTCAAGCGCTCGGTGACGCTCAAAATGGCATCGACATACTCGTCGCTGTGATTGTAATGGTAGATGACCTTTGCGGCCTTTTTCCGCTCGATGCCCGGCTGCCAGCCGTGCTCTTTCAGGTAGAAGGCGATGCTCGCAATCGCATCCGCATCGTCGAAAAGGTTGATCTTGCCGTCGTTGTTGCCGTCCTTGCCCAGCGTATCGATGTTGCTGGGCATGAACTGGGCGATTCCCATGGCCCCCGCGAAGGATCCCTTTATTTCGGCCGGATCGAATCCCTGTGATTCGGCATGGCGCAAAAACGCCATCAGCTCGCGATACGCCCATTTGGATTTCCGCGCGGCCTTCTTGTCGAAAACCGCACGCGTCAGATCCGGCGTATCTTTTATTTTCCGCCACAGCAGGTTCCTGACCTTCGGGTCGGAAAGTGCGGCCATCGTAGAGAGCGTATTCAATACCGACCGGCTACCCAGCAAGGTGCCGAGCTGGGTTTCAACCAGAATGATGGCCGTGATCACCTCCGGGTCGACGCCGTAAACATTTTCGGTTTCCGCAAATGCGGCCTGGTGCTGTTGAAGGTAGACTCTCGCCTTTTCGATATGTATCTGATCCGTGTAGCGTTCGTAATGGACCTTCGACTCGCGGTGGACAAAATAGATCGAAATACCCTTGGTCTCGAACTTGACCTCAGGCCGGGCATACAATTCCCGAATGGCCGCCGCATCGAAACCATCGGCGATGAGCCGCTTCTGAAGGGATTGGTAATAGGCACCATTTTTTTCTGCCGCCGCCGTTGCGAACAACAGTGCCAAACCGAGGAAGCACAGAATCCCAAAAATCACCCTGCCCTGCCGTACAGTAAATTGTGTCATCGCTCTCCACCCAACCAATCGTGTTTCTGATTCCCGACTTGCGCCGGTATTATTGAAATGATAAATGTTTAAAGATAGTATCCATCCATAAACGGCATCTTTCAACCCGGACCGGCGTTCTCGCTCTTTGCAATCCTCGACGTAGCAGCACTACGCCTGCGGTTGTAAAGTCGCTGCGGCCTTGGCCGGGGCCGAAATCCACCATTTCTGGACGGACACTAGTTATATATTTACCACATTCCGAAAGATTTTTGAACTGTGAAAAAACCCCTCAGAACGGTTTTTGTGTGTCAAGCGTGCGGCTATCAGGCGCCCAAGTGGATGGGCAAGTGCCCGGATTGCGGCAGTTGGGATGCATTCGTCGAGGAAAGCCGCCAGCCGCAGACCGGGCACGGCGGCGCTACCGGCCTGACCGCTGCGCCGTCCGAGCCGGTGCCGATCGACGCCATCGAGCTGGAATCCGAAGACCGGCTGCTGACCGGGATTGCGGAATTCGACCGGGTCCTTGGCGGTGGCATCGTGCCCGGTACGTTGGTTCTGATCGGCGGCGACCCGGGCATCGGCAAGTCCACTCTCATGCTACAGGCCCTCCACGGCCTGGCCGGCAACGGTCACAAAGTGCTTTACGTTTCCGGCGAAGAGTCGAATCGGCAGATCCGCATTCGGAGCAAACGGCTGGAGACGGTTTCGCCGGAGCTCCTGGTGGCGGCCGAGGTGGAACTCGAGACGATCTTGAATATGGTGAAATCGGTCCAGCCGGCGGTTGTTGTGGTCGATTCGATTCAGACCATGTTCAACAGCGAGTTGACGTCGGCACCCGGCAGCGTCTCCCAGGTCAGGGAATCGACCGTCCGGCTGATGTTCATGGCCAAGCGCAGCGGTATTCCGGTTTTCCTGGTTGGTCACGTGACCAAGGAAGGCGCCATTGCCGGACCAAAGCTGCTCGAGCACATGGTCGACACGGTTCTCTACTTCGAAGGCGACCGCAACCACGTCTTCCGGATCCTGCGGGCCGTCAAGAACCGCTTTGGCTCCACCAATGAAATCGGGGTGTTCGAAATGAAGGGCAAGGGCCTGGAAGAGATCGGAAATCCCTCGGCGATTTTTCTGTCGGAGCGACCGGTCAACGCCCCTGGATCCGTCGTCACGGCCAGCATGGAGGGAACGCGTCCGATCCTGGTCGAACTCCAGGCTCTGGCCAGCAGCAGCAGCTTCGGCACGGCGCGACGAACGATCCTCGGACTCGATCAGAACCGGGTTGCCCTGCTGGTGGCCGTCATGGAGAAGAAGCTCGGCATGCAGTTGCTGGGGCATGACATTTTCATGAACGTCGCCGGGGGCGTAAAAATAGACGAACCGGCGGTCGACATGGGCATCGTGGCCGCAGTGGCATCGAGCTTTCTGGACAAATCGATTCCGGAGGGCACGTTGGTGCTCGGCGAAGTCGGCCTGACCGGCGAAGTACGGGGTATCGGTCAGGTGGAAACGCGCCTCCAGGAGGCACAGAAAATGGGATTTACAAGGTGCCTGGTCCCGCAAAGCAACCGCACGCGACTGAGTGGCACCGGCGGCATGACCATTACCGGTATCCGCACCATATCGGAGGGTATCGAAAACCTGTTCTAATAGGTGGGTTAATTATAGCCTATATGAAACTTAACGGTACTATACCCAATAGAAAGGTAATCTTTAGAGATACTCTCCCGGGTATTGAGGTATCCAGAAATCTCAAATTGCAAGCATCAAATTCCAAGGAAATCCCAAATTTCAATATCCAATGACCCAAACAGGTTTGACATATTGAATTTTGGTCATTGTGATTTGTTTGTTATTTGTTATTTGCGATTTGGAATTTTTCACCGAAACGTAAACGTTTCCTCTTCGATCAAACTGGAAGCGGCGGCCAGAAGCAGTTCTTAAACGTGAGTTCACCGCCCGCTTCGCTAGAGCCGCAAAGAACGCTAAGGCGTTTTTCTTTTAATAAAACATATTGCTGCATGAGTCAGCGCTGGCCACTGCCGCATAGCGCGCATGGATCTTGACGGGAAACGGTCAATGATACTATAGAGGGCCACTTTTCCCCAATGTTGCATAAACAACATGACAAGTAAGGGTTACCCCCCCCGTAAATTTGACATATATCTATGCAACTCGTCTACTGTTTGGGCATCACCTGAAACGGAATCAAGGGAAATGGCCAATTTTGCCAAGTTGTTTACCCTTTGGGAAAGGCGGAGGACTCCAGATCCTGTCCCGCCGTCGGCGGGATCAAGGGCTCGCGGTAGTACACTACAGCTTTACCCTTTCCGCCTTGGCTCTGAAGCCCTCCGCCTTTTTCAACGTTGGGGTTCTTATGAAACTGATAAAAGCAAAACGCAATCGGTGGGATGACCACTACACCGAGCGGGCCCGGAAAGAAAAGTACCCGGCCCGATCCGTTTTCAAGCTGCAGGAAATTCAGCGCAAGTTTGACGTCATCAAAAAGGGCCAGCATGTCCTCGATTGCGGCTGTGCGCCTGGTTCGTGGCTGATCTACTCGTCTCAGTTGACCGGGCCCGGCGGAAAGATCGTGGGGATCGACCTGCAGCCGGTCACCATCCGTTTGCCGGACAACGCCGTCGTCCACACCGGTGATGTCCTGTCCCCGGACGAGGCCCTGCTGACAGCCATCGGTGACGGGTATCACGTCGTCATGAGCGATATGGCGCCATCTACCACCGGCCACAAGAGCACCGACGCCGCGCGGTCCTATGCGCTCTGCCGCGCGGCACTCGATCTAGCCGTCCGGGTGCTGCTGCCGGGCGGCAGTTTTGTCAGTAAAATTTTTCAGGGCGAGGACTTTCAACTCTATCGGGATGAGGTCCGCGCTCACTTCGATAAAGTAAAAATCTTCAAACCGATGAGCAGCCGCAAGGCAAGCAAGGAAATATTTATCATTGCAACAGGCAAGGTGTAGGAGGCGACGATGTCAGGTCATAGCAAATGGTCTACCATCAAGCATAAAAAGGCGGCCAGCGATATAAAAAGAGGTAAAATCTTCACCAAGATCATCAAGGAGATTACGGTCGCCACCCGCATGGGGGGAGGCGGTGACCCGAACACCAACCCCCGTCTGAGGGCCGCCATTCAGGCGGCCAAAACCGAAAACATGCCCAAGGACAACATCGAGCGCGCCATCAAAAAAGGCACCGGGGATTTAGAAGGCGTCAGCTACGACGAGAGCATCTACGAAGGTTATGGCCCCGGGGGTGCCGCGGTGTTGGTCGATTCGTTGACCGACAACAAAAATCGGGCCGTGTCGGAAATCCGGCACATCTTCGCCAAAAACGGCGGCAGTTTGGGAGAAAACGGCTGTGTGGCCTGGATGTTCAGCAAGAAAGGGTACATCGTGGTGGAGCGCGCGGTGGTGAGCGAAGACGCCCTGATGGAAATGGCCCTGGAAGCCGGCGCCGAAGATGTCCGCGAGGATGACGGTAATTACGAAGTCATTGCCGCTCCGGAGGATTTCGAGGAGGTCAAAACCGCCATTGAAAACGCCGGTATACCCGCTGTTGCCGCAGAGGTCACCATGCTGCCGCAGTCGACCACCAGCCTGGCCGACAAGGAGGCGGAACAGATGGTGCGGCTGATGGACATGCTGGAGGACTGCGATGATGTTCAGAAGGTGTACACCAACGCCGATATTCCGGAGGAATACTTCGAATAAAAAATGTTGTCACATTTTTTATGAAACCAGTATCCTACTGGGCCAGGTCGATCATCCGCTGCACGGCTGCGAAAGCCGGCTGCCGGATGTCCTCCGGAACCGTCACCCGTCCGTACAACTGCTCGAGGCTCTTCAGGACATCGTGCAGACTGATCTTTTTCATGTCTTCACACAGCATCCTATCGGAGGCCGGAAAGAATTCTTTGGCGGGGTTGGCCTTTTTCAAGGGGTAGAGCAAACCGACCTCAGTCCCCACGATGAATCGGCTGCTGCCGGATTCGGCTGCGGTGCGCAGCATTCCGGACGTGCTGGTGATCACGTCGGCCAGCGCCAGGACTTCCGGACGGCACTCGGGGTGAGCCATAAAAACGGCCCCCGGGTGAGTCTCTCTGGCCCGTCGGACGTCTTCGGGAGTCAGCCGGTCGTGAATCGGACAACAGCCTTCCCAGATGTGGACTCTCTTTTTCGTGCGGGCGGCGGTGTAACGGGCGAGATTGCGGTCGGGAGTCATCAGCACTTCATCCGCATCGAGGCTCTCGACCACCGCCACGGCATTGGCGGACGTGCAGCAGATCGTCGAAAGCGCCTTGACCGCGGCCGAAGAGTTCACGTAGGTGACCACCGGCATCGACGGCAGTTCATCGATGCGGGCCCGGAGTGAAACCGGGTCGATCATTTCGGCCATCGGGCATCCGGCGTCCGCACGCGGCAGGAGGACGGTCTTATCGGGCGAAAGAATGGCGGCGGTTTCGGCCATGAAATGGACCCCGCAAAAGAGGATAACGGCCGCATCGGTGCGGGCGGCCTGAATGCTCAGTTCCAGGGAGTCCCCGCACAAATCGGCCAGGTCCTGAATTTCCGGCGGCTGGTAGTTGTGCGCCAGAAAAATCGCGTTCCGTTCTTTGAGAAGATGCCGGATATTCGCTTTCAGGTCATTTGTCTTCACAATCTCTCCCCCCGATCATTCGTCCATCTTTACCACGTCGGTGCCCTCTGGAATGCTGAAAGTGAAAAGGCCCAGGTCCGGGACCTGATCGAAACGTGCATTAACCAGGTCGATGAGGGTCTCGTCGCCGTAAGTATTGTAAGTGACGACCCGCTGCACCGTGTAGGTCGCCTTGGACACGTGCAACAAAATGCGCTCCACATCGATCGTTTTTTCGATTGGAACGAGCTTGAGAACATGAAACTGGTCGGTGTCCGACGGAGCGACGGAGATGTCGAACTTGAGGCGCAGGATTTTGATGTCCGCCAGGAAACCGGCCCCTTTGCCGCCCGCAAAAAAAGCCGGCGCCTTACCGACAATCACCTGGTTGTCCTGCGGTCGGTATATCCAAAGCCGTTCGGCGTTGGTGATGATAATCTGGTGCTCCGGCTTTTCATATTCCCAGCGCATCATTTCGGGTTTCCGAACGGACATCTTGCCGGTTGCCTCGTCGGCAATGTCCATGGCCTTTATGGTCGATATCTGATGGAAATCAGCCGTAAACCCGGGCACATCGTAGCGCTTTTCAACCTGCTTGACGATTTCGTCGAGTCCGCCCTCTCCTGCCGGCGCGGCATCCGGTACCCAGACGAAAAGCAGTAAAAAGCCCAAAACTACACAGCGTGTCAGCAATTGCATGTCATTCTCCCCAGTGTCCATCCATAAATGGCCTTCTTTACTCTGGGTGGCGTTCTCCGCAGGTTTCCGACTGCGGCGTACGTACAGTACGCCTCGCCGCAAACCTTTGTGCGGCCTTACCCAGCGAAAAAAA
>JBDNAO010000190.1:0-7233 GCA_039768375.1 Desulfobacterales bacterium
CCCGCCCGCCTAAAATAATGCCAAATACCAAAATACAAGCACCAAAATACAAATAAATTCCAAATGACAATATCCAAATCTCAAATAAGATCAAAAAACCAATAGTTTGAAATTTCGAATTTCGGTCAATGTGATTTGGTTGGTATTTGAGTTTTGTTATTTAAATTTTAAATAGCCGACACCTGAAACCTCGAATTGCGTTCATCCCTCAACCTTGAACGTTGAACCTTGAACCGAGAACCTTATATGCATTCAACTGCGTCGCTCAGGGCAGTCGAGACACTTCAAAAATGACACGACACTACAGGTAACGCCTTGCCCCCACGAAACGACTTCGGTAATAGCTTTTCGACAGGGAGGTCAACCGGATGCGTTTGCCCTTGCCGGGTGCATGGATGAACTTGTTATCTCCGGTGTAAATTCCCACGTGGGAGACCCGGCGTCCACCGGCAGTGGCGAAAAAGACGAGATCGCCCCGCAGCAGCTCATTGCGTGCGACCGCAGTGCCGGCACGCCACTGTTGCCGGGAAGTTCGCGGCAAATCAAGCCCGTTGAGCTGATAGACTGTCATCGTCAGCCCGCTGCAATCAAATCCTTCACTCGACGATTCGCCGCCCCATTTATACGAAATGCCGATGTAATTCATTGCGGTTTGGACAATCTGTTCCCTCAGATCGACGGTGCCAGAAAGGACGGGAGGGTTGACGACGTAATAGTCGGTGATGAGCCCGCGGGCTCGAAAGATTTCCGCTTCCGCGATCGCCGAATCTCGGTTGGAATAGTTGCCGAAGCGAACCTTGTAGAAACCGGAAGCGTCGTTGAAGTGGTAGGCGTTCAGACCCGTCTGCTGTAGCGCTTCGGTCAGTCGCACGGCGTTGTCCACATTGGAGAATGCCCCCAGTTGAACGGCAAACCGCACGTGCTCGAGCTGTCTGGGCGGTGAGGGAATTTTGACTTCGGCGGGCGGTGACGGTTCCAGACCGCTGCAACCCGCAAGCAGCAGGATAATACCGATAACGGCCGGCCGGCAGCGCAGAGGGCAATCTTTTTTCTTCCGGTACATGATGGTCGAATCAGAACGCCTTTATCATGAGTGGGATGGCGACGAAAGTGCCGATGGAACTCCCCAGGTTGGTAAACACGACGACCAGCAGCACGCGGGTTACCTTGTTTTTCCAGAAACCCCGCAGCGAATGAATGTCTTCCTGGAGATTTTCGAAGTCGATGACCTGCGGCTTGCGGGAAAAGGCTTCAACCAGGCCCGATACCCAGCCGGCGGCGACCATCGGGTTCAGCGATGTCAATGGTGCGGCCAGGATGGACGAGACGACCGTGAACGGATGAGCCAGGGCCGCCAAAGCCCCGAGGCCGGCCAGCATGCCGTTGGCCAGCAGCCACCAGACCACCATGTCCTTGCCGGCTTTGGCGCCGCCCATGAAAAAGCCGGTGATGATCAATGCAACGATTCCCAGCGGTATGACCCACTTGAGGAATGCAGAGAGCTTGCTCTTGGGCGGCAGTTTTTCCAGGGGTGCGATGTCGATTTCGGTATTCCAGTACCGTTTGATGCCGGGGACATGGCCGGCGCCTACGACCGCCACTATTTTTTCTCCGGGGGCATGCCGGATCTTGTGGGCCAGATACCGGTCGCGTTCGTCGATCAAAATGGCCTTGACGATGGGCAAAGATTTGCCCACGTCGGCGAGGATGGTTTCGAGCACATCCTCCTGCTTCATTTTTTCCACATCCTCGGCACTGATGTCGTCCACCTGGCCAATGGAAAAAATGAGCTGGGCCAGCAGCTTGATTTTGTCCCTCAATCTCATCAAGCGCCACGTTCGGGAGAGCGTAATGCGAATATCTCGGTCGGCCAGGTGGATGGCGGCTCCGATGGCCTCGGCGGATTCGATGGCCTGAATCATTTCCTGACCCGGGCGAATATTGAGTTTTTTGGCAATTTTCTTCTGCAACGACGCCAAGAGCAGATTGGACAGCAACAGGAAAGACTTTTTTTCCCTGATGACCTTCACGATGTCCATGTTCTGCCACTGGTCTTTTTGTCGGATCGACTGGTAGCGTGATGCACACAGCTCGACACAAACCGTGTCCGGTTTTTCCCTGTCGATGACATCGGCCACCAGACGGGTGCTCTCTTCCGAAACATGGGCGGTTCCCACAAGGAAGATTTTCTTGCCGTCGATTTCAAGGAGTTGGGTCATACGACTTGTGTCTAATCCTTTTCCAATATATACGTGTTAATTAGTTTCCGTCCATCTTAACGGACTCAACGGACACAACCGAATAAGGTGGGCTCCGGCGCATCATTTTCATGCACCGTGGCGGCCCGAACGGCCGTGAGCGTTTAGTTCGAAAATAGAATTTTCATTCAACTTGCGGCCCGTAGGGCCATGTGTGTTTAACTGGGTATTATATTGGCCTCGTCAACGAAAAGTCAATTCATTGATTGAGTAAACCGGAATCCGGCTGCGGCGATTCATGCCACAGACCCCTTGTCAGTTATAAATTAATTTACATCCGGATAGCGGCGTGAGTCACGATCACGGATAACGGGCAAACCGATGGCACAGCCTGGGCAAATAGACACCGCGGAAAATATCATTCGAGAGAAACCGTATTACCTTCCGGCCGGCGGTGAGGTGGAGCTGTTCGCCGCCGCTCTCGACGCACGGCTGCCGGTTATGTTAAAAGGCCCTACCGGATGTGGGAAGACCCGCTTCGTCGAGTACATGGCTTTTCGGTTCAAGCGCCCCCTGTATACAGTGGCCTGTCATGAGGACCTGTTTGCGTCGGATTTGATCGGGCGCTATCTGCTCAAAAATGATGAGACTGTATGGATGGATGGCCCCTTGACCCGTGCGGTGCGCATCGGGGCAATCTGTTACCTCGATGAGATCGTCGAAGCCCGCAAGGACACGACGGTGGTCATCCATCCATTGAGCGACGATCGCCGCCTGCTGTCCATCGACAAAAAGGGCGAAACCCTCAAGGCCCATCCCGATTTCTTGTTGGTGATCTCGTTTAATCCCGGATACCAGTCCGTTCTGAAAGACCTGAAACAGAGCACCCGCCAGCGATTTGTTTCCATCGACATCGACTATCCGTCGACGCAAAAAGAGAGCGACATTGTTTCCCACGAAGGCCGCGTGGCACCGGAGACCGCCCGACAGCTGGTGGCACTGGCGCATAAAATTCGCCGGATCAGGGAACAGGGTCTGACCGAGGGTGCCAGCACCCGGCTCCTGATCTATGCCGCCCAGCTGATCAGACGCGGTGTTCCCGCGCGCGAAGCCTGCCGGGCTGCTATCTGCAGATCTTTAACCGACGACAGGCACCTCCAGGAAACCATGAACGATCTTATCGACGACCTGTTTTAAACGGCGCCGTTTGGCCTGCATGCCTCTTGACCAGGAACATAGGGACCCGATTGAATCCCTGCACCTCCTAGATCCGGATCTCGCTGCTACCGTTCAAAGGCAACTGGAACGATTCGACCCAGTGGTCTCCGCAGCAGTCGCTGCCTTGTTGGTTGACGATATCTTCTGGGGTCTGGCCCGGGAAATGTCATTCGGTCAGGCGATTGCAGCCGGTTATCTTCAACTGATGACCCGGGCCGAGTACGGGGTGCTCGAAAACTACCACCGCCTGGTGCGGGCCGCCGGTGCCCGGGGAACGACAATCGGCCGGTTGATGGCGATTCACCTGGCGCCCGTTTTAGTCGCCGGGGGCCGTGACCTTCTGCAGCTTTTCACCGCGGCCGTGGGTGTAATGGAGTCGAAGGGAATCTACACCCTGACGCGGCCGCTGGAAGCCCTCTCACAGATTCTCAACCGCGGTGAGCGCTCTGCGGCCGCCATGTTTCTCAAGCTTCTGTCAGTGGCCTTCGGAATGGATCTGAGCTACAACCAGTGCCAGCACCTTGCCATTAACCTGTCGCAAGCCATGCTTTCTTTCGCAAAGACGAAGCGTGTTTGGCAGCTGGAGCAGCTTTTACGGGTGGTGCGTACAGACATACACCTCATCGAGTCGTTTCTGGTAGGGATGAAAAAGGGTCTCCGGCTGTTGACCCCGGCTGCGCTCGACCGTTTTATTTCCGCAGCATTGGACAAAACAATCCAAAGGCCAAAATCGGCCGCCAGTTTCCTGTCGCTCGAGTCTCGCCAGGGCCGTGATACGTTTGCAGAACTTCAGGTTGCCGCTACCCTGCACGAATTGGAGGCACAGCTCAATCGCTACCTCGGCGCCCGAACCGGTCTTCAGGTCTCGGTACGCCCCCTGTCGGCACTTGCCGATCGGCTATCCCCAATATCAGCAACCGCCGTCACCGCCTGCACGGACGGCAGGTTCATCTATCTACCGGAAGAGATCGCTTTTTTCGGGCAGAAAAAAGCCAACACCGATCTCTACCGCTGTCTGGCACGTTTCGAATCAGGTCACCACGAGTTCGGCACTTTCGATTTCGACCTGGAACGGTTGTTCGACCGCTGCCAAGCGCTGACCGACTGTCGCTGCGCACTTGACGGTTTGGGGATACCGCTCGTTTCCGATCGGCCGACCACGATGGCATCAGACCTCGAGCGGTTCTTGGATCTCTTTCCACTGCCGGTGCTGGCTGCCGATCTTTTCACGGTGTTCGAACATGGCCGGATAAGGCGGATGCTCGGGCGCCGGTACCCGGGACTGGTCCGGTCCTTTCTGCCGATTCTGCAGAGTGAGGCCGGCCCGTCGCACGGCTTGATGGACGACCTCTATGCCGTCATTGCCTTGGGGCTGCCGCCGAGTTCGGCCTCAGGTCCCGGCGATGTCCGGCACCACCTCGTCAAGGGCATGCTTGCGCAATTCGTTGGCCGCACCGGGGCAGGCGATTGCCGTGTTGAAAGCAGCGGCGAGTTGGTTGTTCTATCCTACCGGGAGGTAGCGAACACCCTCACCGAACACGCGTCCGACCACCTGACAGGCCAGGCGTATCATCCTCTGCAGACCCCTTTTGACCGGCGTCTGCGATCCGACCTGGTACATGCTGCCAGCCAGGCTCTGGATCAGAAAGCCTTGGCACTCAAAGAGAGGCTGGCCGAAAAAGGCTTCCGAATCTACCGGTCCGATCTGCGCAAACACCTCGAGGCCCATCAGGGATTGGTGTGCGCCGATGACCTTGCAGCCGTGTTGGAAAACGCATCGAACATCGCGGATCCCGGTAAACCCGGTACGCCACAGCCGTCTGAGGAACTGTCAGTTCAGCTGGCGCAAGACCTGCCGGAGCTGTTCGACAAATTGCCTCCGGACGACGAGACGGAAGCGCAAACGGTGACATGGCACCCTGAATGGGATTGCAACCTGAGCGATTACCTGACCGAGCACACCCGTGTGCGGGATCACGCGGTCACAGGGTGCGAAAGCCAGTTTTACAGCCGCGTCCTGCAACGGCATCGTGGACTGGTCAAGCGAATCCGGACGGCTTTCGAACTCCTCAAACCTGAAGGACTCAAGCTCTATCGGCAGTGGATCGAAGGCGATGCATTCGACTACCGGGCCCTGCTCGATTTCGTTCTGGATAAAAAAGCCGGTATTACACCCTCCGAGCGGCTGTACATCAAACGCCTCAAGGTCAACAGAGATGTGGCGGTCCTGCTTCTCGTGGACTTGTCGCGTTCGACGGCCTACCCGCTCGCCGGGTCGACGGCCCGTGTGCTGGATGTGGCCAAAGAGGCGATCGTCCTCTTCAGCGAAGCACTGGAAGTCGTCGGAGACATCTATGCCATCGCCGGCTTTTCCGGCAACGGCCGCCTGGGTGTCGATTACTTTCACATCAAGGATTTTACCGAACCGATGAACAGGGTAGTCCGGAACCGTATCGACGCCATGGTGCCCCAGCGGAATACCCGGATGGGTGCGGCCATCCGGCATGCGGCCGCCCAATTTGCCGCCGTCACGTCGCGGGTCCGGTTGCTGATCACGATAGGGGATGGTTTTCCGAATGATCTAGGCTACAAGAAGCGCTATGCTGTCGAGGACACACGTCGGGCCATCTCCGAGTTGCGGTCGCGACACATCCATGTGCACGCCATTACCATCAACATCGATACGGCTGATGACGGCCGACTGGATGATCTATACGGGGAGATCCATCACAACGTGATCGCCAACGTCGTCGACCTGCCGGAAAAACTGTGGCGGATTTACGGCATGCTGACGCGCTGATGACCGCATTCGGATTTAACGGTTTGAGGCCGAGTTCCGTGCCGCATGAGACCGAAGCAGTCGCCGGCGGTCCACTGGATCCCTGGTTGTGGAAAGAGAAGATCGCGAAAACCGGAAAAAACAAATAGTAAAGGGGCCTTTAATGCTCATCCATGACGACATATTCGCCTGGGAAGGGTTCGGTGGACTGCTCCGTCTGGGCAGCGGCAAGTGCCGGCTGAGGATTATCGACCTCAGAAAGGGGAGTCATAAAGGCCTGGCCCACCTGCGGCCGTACATCGTCGTCGCATCCGATGTTCCCGAAAGCCGGATGTCGGTTCGAAGCTGTGTCAGCCACATCGCCACCAGCGTGGCAAAGGCCTTCGGCATCAGCCCGAACCGTATGATATTTGTGGAATACGCCCCGCAATCCACCTACGGTGTCGACGGCGAGAACCTTATTCCGGAACACTTCGACGCGGTTGAATTGACCTGGCTCGGCGACAAGGCCTTACACCCCAAGTGGCGAGCGCTGCAACAGCCGTTGCTGGATATCGTCAGGAAGGCGATGCAGGCCCCATAGCTTGTTTCCGTCCATAAATGGCCCTTTTTCGCAATTTCGGCGTCAATCGGCGGAATCGCTTGTGCGGCGTACAAAAGTACGCCTCCGCGCAATGCCGCAGATTTTCTTGAACTTGCGAAAAATTGCTCATTTCTGGATCGGAAACTTCTCAGGGCCTTTTATACAACCACGGATGGACACTAGCTTAAAAAGGTGTTGAACTGTGTCTTGCCCATCTGGGCAGGATGGGTTTCGCCTGGTCGAATGGCCGGATCGGGTTCCAGGTCTCGCGTCCAGCGCCGATTTGCTCGTCAACCTGGAATACAGAGATGCCGGTGGGCGAATTGCGGCAATCACTGGCCTGAGTCCGCGCGGCGAGGATCTCGTGGCCCGTATGGTTGGTCGCGCCGGGCCCTAGCTCTGGCTTTAAGTAAGTCCGATATCTCCATAATTTTGAAACGAAAATATTGGAATTC
>JBDNAO010000191.1:0-6562 GCA_039768375.1 Desulfobacterales bacterium
CATCCACCTTACAAGCGGGATAAATTGCCGAAAAGCGATGTCTTTTCAGTCTATTGATGAGTGTGATGTTCCAAATATGTGCTACAGTTGGTCGGTGGACCTCATCGGTTTGATATTGATCCAGCATTGATAAGGAGGAAGGCGAAATGGAAATCAAGAAGGTTCTGCTTTCGGAAGACGAGATGCCGAGACAGTGGTACAATATTCTAGCGGACATCAAAATGAACCCGCCGCTCGGTCCGGACGGCAACCCGGTCAGCCCGGACCAGCTCGCTCCGGTTTTTCCCATGAACCTGATCGAGCAGGAAGTGAGTTCCCAGCGCTGGATCGACATACCCGACGAGGTGCTCGGCATCTACCGCATCTGGCGTCCATCTCCGCTGGTCCGCGCCTACTCTCTGGAGAAGGCCCTGGACACGCCGGCCCGCATCTATTATAAAAACGAAGGCGTCAGCCCTCCCGGCAGCCACAAGCCCAACACCGCCGTCCCTCAAGTATACTACAACAAAGTCTTCGGCATCAAACGCCTGACCACGGAGACCGGTGCCGGCCAATGGGGCAGCGCCCTGGCATTTGCCTGTTCCCAGTTCGGCCTTTCCTGCAAAGTGTTTATGGTCCGCGTCAGCTTCGATCAGAAACCCTACCGTAAATCGATGATGACCGCCTGGGGAGCAGAATGCGTCGCCAGTCCGAGCACGGCCACCAAGGCCGGCCGGGACATTCTGGAAAAAAACCCGGACACGCCGGGAAGCTTAGGAATTGCGATCAGCGAAGCGGTCGAAGCGGCCGTCAGCGACACCTCCGGCCAGACCCGGTATTCCCTGGGGAGCGTCCTGAACCACGTGATGCTCCACCAGACCATCATCGGCCTGGAAGCCAAGAAACAGCTTGAAAAGATCGGTGAGTATCCGAATATTATCATCGGCTGCGCCGGCGGGGGCAGCAATTTCGCCGGCATCGCCAATCCATTCGTTTACGACAAAATAAACGGCAAAGACGTCGCCATCTATCCGGTCGAGCCGGCCGCCTGTCCGACATTGACACGGGCGCCCTTTGCCTACGATCACGGCGACACCGCCGGTTATACGCCGCTGCTGCCCATGCACAGCCTTGGACACACCTTCATACCCGCTCCGATTCATGCCGGCGGTCTGCGCTATCACGGGATGGCGCCCTCGGTGAGCCAGCTGGTCGACGAAGGCCTGCTGGAGCCCAAAGCGGTCGAGCAGCTGGCTGCCTTCGAAGCCGGCGTCCTGTTCGCCCGAACCGAAGGAATTATCCCTGCGCCGGAAACCAATCACGCCTTGGCCTGTCTGGTCGACGAAGCTCAAAAAGCCAAGGAAGAGGGCAAGGAAAAAGTGATCCTGTGCAACTTGAGCGGACACGGGTTGATCGATCTGGGTTCGTACGACAAGTATTTTTCGGGCGCGCTTCAGGACTTCGCACTCAGCGATGCGGAAAAAGAAAAGTATACCAGCATCTTGGCCAACTACCCCAAACCACAGCATCTCAGGAGCCGGTAGCAGAGGACCGGTAATCGACTGTCTATGAATGAAGCTGAGAAACAGCTCATCCGACGGTGCCCCCGCTTGGGGGGCCCCGTCGCCTTTTTTTACTGCACGGCCTGCGATGCGGATAGTCGGCCCTGCGGGAAGATAATCGACTGCTGGTGGGAGACCTTCGACGTGTTGTGCTACCTAAAGGATACGCTGGCGCCCGAGGAACTCGACCGCCTTACCTGCACTAAACCGGTGTCCAAAGTCAGCCAGCTCGTCGACGTCATTGCGCAGTCGAAAAAGCGGCTGACCGAATCTTAAACGCCTCGGCAAGAAATAATGGCACACCTCGCTTTTCTTTCAGCCCGTCTGTTTGCCTATCTGACGCGTTACATTCACCGGCGCATATCCTTCTGATATGCGCCGGTGGATGGGCCTTGCAGGCGAATCCAAATCCGGCACCACCTTGCGCAATTATGTCTTGTCGCACCGCTAACGCGTTACGGCAGATTCGAAAGGTCCTTTCCGGAAGCTTCGGCCTCGCGGGTGCAACGCGGGCAGAGACCTTCGAAGACCAGGCGATGGCCGAAAATGGTGTAGACGGTGGCGCCGTAGAGTTCGTCCTCGATTTGTTTGAGCGGGGCAACCGGCGCGTTATCCACGCGCCCACAATTCAGGCAGCGGATATGGTAGTGTTTTTTCGGGTTCCAGTCGAACCGCTTGATATCGCCGCCCAGCTCGAGCTTTTGTATTTCACCCAGCTCGGATAAAATTTCGAGGTTGCGATAGACCGTGCCGAGACTGATGCGGGGCAGCCGTTTGCGGACCATTTCGTAGACTTCGTCGGCACTGGGGTGGGCTTTGGCGCTGAGGATTTCTTCAAGAATCACTTCACGTTGCCGCGTCATGCGATAGCGGCCGTTTTTTTCCACGTTCTTCTTTCCGGTGGCTTCGACCGGGTCGTTCGAGCCGTTCTTCGCTGTCATCTGGATAACCGGTGGCGGGTCTAGTTACGTCTGAATTGGGTTCGATGGCGATCGTTATTTATAACAACCTTGACGGGTTGCGTCAAGAATCCAATTCGCAACCACTTTAAATTCCGGTCAGCCCGTTCCACCTACAGATTCACCAAGAACCGCTGTCGGCTCAAAACAACATTTGACAAATGAAAGCAATTTGCTGTAAAATATCAACTGTTTATGAGAATATCCGCCATTACCGTCTGCACACTTATTGCGAGTAAATCCTGCACGTTGAACCTCATCGAAAGGGACCGAACCTGATGACCTATGCTGTTTGCGACAATACCCAGAGAATCCGTTTTGAAAAACCGGATCTTGCAGAAATGACGAAAAATTACACGGTCGTGGATCTTCATTTCCACAGTCGACATTCCGATGGGTCGAATTCAATCGAACAGATCGCCCATTATGCCAAGGAACTGAACATCGGTATTGCCATCACCGATCACAATGCCGTCGACGGCGCGGTTGAAATCGATGCCTACAAGGATGTGTTCAGTATTCCCGGCATTGAAGTTACTTCTCTGGAAGGCGCCCATATTATTGTCTACTTTTATGATATCAAGAGCCTGCAACAGTTTTACGCTCACGAGGTCCGACCGTTCATGGGCAATGACATCATGAGCTCGACGACCCTGAGGATGGAAGAGATCATCACGCGCGCCCGCAATTACAGATCGGTCGTCATTTTTCCCCACCCCAGCTGTGCGGTGTACACCGGTGTGTGTAACACCTATTTTCCGGAGGCACGGCGTCAGGAATTATTTAAAATGGTCGACGGTGTGGAGGTGATCAATTCGGGCAATCTAAAGAAGCAGAACCTCAAATGTGCGCTGCTGGGATTCAATCTCGACAAGGCCATCACCGGTGGCAGCGACGGTCATCTACTCGGACACATGGGCAAGGTCGTCACCTACGCCAACTGCCGTCCCGAACGCAGGGCCTTTCTCGACGCCGTCAAAAAGAAAAGAAACAAGGTGATCGGTAAGGAGATCAATCTCTTTCGCAAGATGACCGCCAATGGCTTCAAGTTAAAGTCAAACTTCAGGAACAGAACAGATCTCATTGAAAAAAATGTAAAATACGGCTATACACTTATCCACACCAAATCAAAGGCGCTGCAGGAAAATGTGCGCCGCAGTCTCAAAGGAAAATTCGGGCGGCGGATCAAAACCAAGTTGTACCATTACGACTATTAGATCGAGAAAACTACCGCTTAGACCGACATCTCCTCCATTTCAGACACCCCTTTCTCGCGATTGACTCCAAGGCGTCACGAGACAGTGGCGAGACTCTCCTCATTAACGGAATCCGTTAAGGGGTTCATCAAGTCACCCCTTTTTAGGGGGGTCATCGGTCGCTTGGAATAAAAAAAGGCAGAGGCCAGGCCCTGCCTTTAGCAAGCGGTCAGCGTCGGGAAAACCGGCTGCCGATTTTATAGGTCGAACACAGAAACGCTTTGCCAGCGGTTGATGCGCAGCCAGCCGTCCCGGCGTTCGGCCGGATAGCGTCGATCGTTCTCTTTCCGGCGGTCACGGCCGGTAAAAGCGAGTCTGGATGAAATAGGCGATTGCCCTCGACGGTCCGAGGATCCGTTGCGTCGATCAACGGGCGAGCGCACCGACCAGGGTTCGATGTCAATTTTCGAAGGTGTTGTTGAACGGAATTTCGTCACCGTTTTTATTCCTCTTCCAGGCCTGAGAGTCTCTTATCCGCATGGCCAAAACGCTGTTTGGCGTCCGTTTACATCAACCTAATCGTCTTGTCAACCCATGCGGAGAGAAGATATCGATGTTTAACCCAACCGCTCACCCGGGCTCCACCTTATTTTCGAACTGATTTTTCGGATCCTCAGCTTACATCGGTATCGCAATGTAAATCAAGTGTTTTCAATCTGATTCCGAAACCATTTTGTTGTTGACCTGTTTTGATGGATTCGTATAGTTAATCATATAACTTTCTGTCTGCGGTGATATCAGTGGGTTATATAATTTCTGGTCGACGTTCCAGGTTTTCGGGATGTCAGGGCATCGATGATCGCCTTTTGCGATTGTCGAAGGTAAACGGTCCAACACAATCTAAAATGGAGGAAAGAAGATGAAAAGACTCAAGTTTGGTGCAGTGGCCGCAGTCGTCGCAATTCTGTTCTGTACAGGTCTCGCAACCGCGGGGACACTTGCCGATGTCAAGGCCAAGGGCTTCATTTCGGTCGGTGTCAACGAGGGTCTATTTGGATTTTCCAAGCCCGATGAGAAAGGGGTCTGGAAGGGGCTGGATGTCGATACGGCCCGGGCGATTTCCGTCGCGGTTTTCGGTTCTCCGGACAAAATCAAGTTTATTCCCCTGACGGCAAAAACCCGGTTTACGGCCCTGCAGTCCGGTGAAATCGACGTCCTCACACGCAATGCGACCCAGACCCTCACCAGAGAATCCTCTTTGGGCCTGAACTTTGCGCACGTCAACTATTACGATGGTCAGGGGTTCCTGGTGCCGAAGAAACTCGGCGTGAAGAGCGCCAAGGAACTGGACGGCGCGACGATCTGTGTTCTGCCCGGCACCACCACCGAGTTGAACGCCGCCGATTTTTTCCGGGCCAACAAAATGACCATGAAGCCGGTGGTAATCGAAAGCACCCCGGAACTGGCCAAAGCCTTTTTCGCCGGTCGCTGTGACAGTCTGACCTCCGATGCCTCCCAGCTGGCCGGAACCCGTGCCGTGGCTCCGAATCCCGACGACTATGTTATCCTGCCGGAAATCATTTCGCGTGAACCGCTGGCGCCGGCCGTTCGACATGGCGACGATCAATGGTTCGATATCGTGAACTTCGCCACGATGGCCATGATCGAAGCCGAATATCTCGGCATAACCTCCAAGAATGTGGACAAAATGTTGAAGAGCGGCGACCCGCAGATTCAGCGCTTTTTAGGCGTCAGCCCGGGCAACGGCGAGGCCCTGGGGCTAGACGAAAAATGGGCCTACAACATCGTCAAGATGGTTGGGAACTACGGTGAGGTTTTCGAACGCAACGTGGGCGTCAATACGCCGCTGAAGCTCGAACGCGGTTTGAATGCCCTGTGGACCAAGGGCGGAATCATGTACACCCCGCCGTTCAAATAATCGACGGACATGCTGTCGGAAAAAATGCACTGGATAAACTGTTAAGCCGCCGGATTAAGATATGGCGGCTTAACAGCTTTAATTATTTTTATTTTCATGCTTAAATGGTCTTGTCGATATTGCCTGCGCGAAGCCGGTATGCCGGTGTTCGGCTACCGACCACAGACGGCGGTAGAGAATCCTGCACGCGTTATCGTCACTCGGTGATGCACCCATAAAAAGTGTACCTTTTAGCAGATCGCTAAGTCGATGTCGCAAAACCAAACGCCTTATTCCGGAACCGTGACACCCTCGAAAGCACCCTTCTGGTATGACCCCAAGGTTCGGGCGGTCTTTTTCCAGATCGGTGTTTTGGGAATGGTCGGGCTGCTGGGGTATTACCTGATGACCAACACGCTGGCCAACCTTGAAAGACAGGCCATTGCCACCGGGTTTGGTTTTCTGGAAAAACAGTCGTCGTTTGAAATCGGGGAATCTCTCATTTCTTACTCCGCGGCCGACACCTATCTCAAAGCCCTTCTCGTCGGTGCGCTCAATACCTTGCTGGTCTCCTTCATCGGAATAACGCTCACCATCATTCTGGGGACGTTCATTGGTATCGCCCGGCTCTCCACTAATTGGTTGTTGTCCAAGATGGCCGCGATTTACATCGAGTTCTTTCAGGACATCCCGATCCTGCTGCAGCTCTTCTTCTGGTACGCTTTCTTTTACGAAATCCTGCCGCAACCGCGGCAGGCAATCAATCTTTTTAAGGGCGTGTTTTTATGCAACCGGGGCCTGATCTTCGCCATTCCCACGGCCCATCCTGCATTCAAATACATGGCAGTGGCTTTTCTGATCGGATGCTTCGCGGTTTATATAATGCGGCGCTGGGCCCGTAAACGCCAGGACGAAACCGGCCGGATATTCCCGGTTTTTAAGGCGGCC
>JBDNAO010000192.1:0-10715 GCA_039768375.1 Desulfobacterales bacterium
ATTCTTTCTGTAGCATCGGGCGCACGGCTTCAATGGTCACGTCCTCAGGCGTGATGCCCGTGCCGCCGGTCAATATCAGCACCTGAGGATGAAGCTCCCGAATCACGGCAGACACCGTTTCGGCTATACGGACCGCATCATCGGGAACTATTCGTCGGCAGGCCACTGCGTGCCCTGCATTCAAAGCCTGGCCCTCGATCCACTTGCCGCTTTCATCGGTTTCGAGGCTCCGCGTCGTGGAAACCGTTAAGATGCCGATGGTGACCGACCGCGGTGCATTTTTTTTGTGTGTGTGTGTACTCATGTTTCCCTTTTAATCTTTACACCCATCAAGAGGGCTTTTTCAAGATTTTCCTGAAGCAAGGGGAATAGAATCGCATCGGGAAGCAGCCCCATCGTTCAGAGGTTCTCGGTGGTCGAAGGAATTCTATAAAGAACCAAATTGTCTTGATTTAACATGCCATTTTTACTAATTTGATTGCTAAAATGAAAATCTCTTGCAGCGGCATCATTCTGGCCGGTGGACTTAACACCCGCTTCTCCGGCAAAGAAAAGGCGTTTCTGACCGTCAACGGCGAGCGCATCGTCGATCGACTCTACCGGATTTTTCGGGAAACGTTCGCAGAAATTATAGTGGTCACCAATGATCCGATTAAATATTTGGATTTGGACGCCAACATCGTAACCGATCTCTTTCCGGTGCGGAGTTCATTGACCGGAATCCATGCCGGTCTTTTTTATTGCCGGACACCCTATGCGTTTTTCGCGGCGTGCGACATTCCGTATTTGAAAAAAGAGGTGGTGGAGGCCGTCTCCGGTGCCATTACGCCTGATATCGATGCTGTGATTCCGGAAACAGCGGCCGGATTCGAACCCCTTTGTGCCGCTTATTCGACACGCTGCCTGGAAAACGTGCGGCGACACTTGACTAAAAACAGACTCAAAATTCAGCTCTTCTTAAAAAAGATGCGTGTCAGAACTATTTCGGAAGAGCGCCTGCGCCGGCTCGACCCACAGCTGATATCGTTTTTCAACATCAACTCTCCGGCAGACTTGGCCCGGGCCGAAGCACTGCACGGTGCGAAATTGGAGTGGGACCGCTGAATCGTCTCCCAACTTAAATTTTAAGGGATGCCATGGACAGCCAACATCTCATCGAGACGGTAAAAAAACATCCCAAATTCGGTCGGGTCGGCATGATTCTATGCCATAACGGAATCGTACGGGCCACCTCCCGCGACGGGCGGCGGGTCAAGGGCCTTGAGGTGAGCGTCGATCACGATCGGCTGAATCGCATCATCGCCGAAGGTCTTCTGAGACCCGGCATCGTTGCGGTCGAGGTCAGTATTGCCGAAAACCGGTATCTGCCGGTTGGTGATGATGTGATGGTTCTGGTGGTTGCCGGCGATGTGCGCGAAAACGTTCTTTCCGCAGTGCAATCGATGCTCGACGCCATCAAAAAAACGGCAACCCACAAAATCGAACACTTTGAGTAAGGAAGGACCGCGCATGACGGGATTCACCCATATGGACACCGAGGGAAGGGTACGCATGGTCGATGTCACCGCCAAAGAGGCGACCGATCGGATGGCCGTCGCCAGGGGCGCCATCGCCATGCAAACCGATACCCTGGAGAAAATTCTGGCAGGCGCCGTGACAAAGGGCAATGTTCTCGAAACGGCGCGTGTCGCCGGCGTGATGGCCGCCAAAAAGACATCCGACCTCATACCGATGTGTCATCCGCTGCCCTTGACCCATGTGCGAATCGATTTTTTTCCGGATCGGGCGGCCCATTTGATTCGAATCGAAGCCGGCGCGCGCCTTGTGGGCCGCACCGGCGTCGAAATGGAAGCCCTGACCGCCGTGACCGTAGCGGCCTTGACCATATACGACATGTGTAAATCCCATGACCGCGAAATGACCATAACCGATGTCCGTCTGGTTGAAAAATCCGGCGGTAAAAGCGGCCATTACGTGCGTGGGGAGTAAAGCGCAAATGAAGGCGGTGCGAAAATGTTCGGTGATTTGATGAGAACCGGCCGACCCGGGCGCTCCGATACGCGCGGATCGGTGTTACAGCCGTCTCGGGAGGCCGTTTTGACACTGCCTCTAATGTTGGGGCTGTTCCTTCTGGCCGGCTGGATCGGCGGTTGCGCGGTCCCCAAAGAGCATGCCGTCTTTGAGATCTCTTCAGCAAGGTATCCCAATTTCACGGACGACATGCGTTTCGACGGGCTGGAGCAGGCCATCCAACAAAGCCTGGCTTATTTGCAACGCGTGCCTTCGGACAAAGAATTCCGATTCGGCGAGGACAGCTATTCCGCCGCACACTTGGCGCGGTCGATGGAGTCATTTTTAGCCTTTGTCCAAACCCGTCCATCTGACGGTGAACTGAGCCGATTCATCCGCGACAACTATCGGGTATATCGGTCCGCCGGCAGCGGTTCCGAAAAGGACGTCCTTTTTACCGGCTACTATGAACCCCTGTTGAGCGCCCGGCGGCAGCCCGACAAAACGCACCGGGTACCGATCCTGGGACGCCCGGATGATCTGGTGACGATCGATCTCGCGGTTTTTTCGGAGAAATACAAGGGTGAAAAACTCACCGGTCGTCTGACCGGCCAAACCGTCGTCCCTTATTATGAGCGCAAAGACATCGAAGAACAAGGCGTTCTGACGGGTAAGGCACCCGTGCTGGCGTGGCTCGAAAACCCTGTGGACCTGTTTTTTCTCCAGATTCAGGGTTCCGGTCGCGTCTTGCTGGACAACGGCGAGGAGCTCAACGTTCATTACGATTCATCCAACGGCCGGCCGTATCGAAGTATCGGCCGGCTCCTGATCGACGAAGGCAAAATTCCGCTCTCGGAAATGTCGATGCAGCGCATACGCTCCTTCCTGGCGGCTCACCCGGAGGAGACCCGCAGCATCCTCAACCACAATCCCAGTTACGTTTTTTTCCGGCTTGAAAAAGACGGTCCGTTGGGGTTCCTGGAGGTCAAACTGACACCCGGCCGCTCGATTGCTCTCGACTACCGGCTTTTTCCCTTGCCGGCGCTGGTCTATATCGAAACCGAAAAACCGATCCTCGACAGCAGCGGTCAGATTATCGACTGGGAAACATTCGGCCGATTCGTGCTCAGCCAAGACACCGGTGGCGCCATTCGTGGTCCGGCACGGGCCGACCTGTTCTGGGGCAGTGGTCCCTATGCCGAGGCAGCCGCTGGTTACATGCAGCAGAGAGGGAATTTATTCCTGATGGTGTTGAAACCTGAAAAGGCAGACTGAACTTATTGACCGACCGAAGACCCTATTCCGACGG
The DNA here is from genome assembly GCA_039768375.1 of Desulfobacterales bacterium. Taxonomy (GTDB): domain Bacteria; phylum Desulfobacterota; class Desulfobacteria; order Desulfobacterales; family SG8-13; genus JARFQH01. The sequence continues at coordinate 3,320 of JBDNAO010000192.1, forward strand.
GTGTTCTTTCGTTTTACCAAAGCCCGCGGATCCGCTCGATCGATTCCGCGATTTTGAGCCGCAGGAATCCGAGCGACACATCATTATCGAAGACGGTAATCAGCAGCAACTCATTGTTGATCTTGCTGAAATGCAGATTTTCGTCTTGACCTTTGTGAAACAAAAGCGAAAATTCGTTCTCCCCGACGATTTTGGCCATTGCATTGACCGCCCCGAAGTTCCCGGCCGCAAGGGCCGCCAGGGCATAAACACCGGATTTGCGGTCTTCACTGCAGCATTTGGCGATGATGTGGCCGGCCATGTCCACCAAAAGGGCGACTTTCACGCCATTGGCCGCCAGATCCCTTTCCAAAATCGTTTCCGTTTTTTCAATCTGCTCTTGGTCGAATGCCTGAATCATAGCCGCATGCCTTTTACTCTCAATCCTGAGCCTCGCTTGTAGCGCCGGTTGGGGAGAAACCTTTTTAAACCCTATAAATTTATCAAAAATTCCTCTTTCCATCAAGCAAAATAAGAGCCGGATTTCCATTGGTCTTGACAGGTTATCGGAAACCCAGTAGAAGTTAAGCCTTTTAATTGACGCAGGTTTTAGCAAACGTTCCAAGTTACCCGTCGGAATTATCCACACGACCGACCGGTCGGGGATCTGCAAGGAGACACCCCATGTTTGGTATCGGCATGCCGGAAATGTTATTGATTCTGGCCATTGCACTCATCGTCATTGGACCCAAGAAACTGCCGGATCTCGCGAAGTCCTTGGGACGAGCGCTGCGGGAATTCAAAAAAGCGACCAGCGAACTGAAAGAATCAATCGAGTTGGACAGTGAGCTTAAAGAGGTCAAAAAAAGCTTTTCCAATAGCATCACTGATAAAAAGGACGCCTTGAAAAGTCAGCTGGGAGTATCCGACAATCCAAAACCGTCTGATCAGAAGGTCTCTGATCTTAAGGACGCTTACGACAAATGGCAGCAGGACGACGACGACGAACAGGAAAAGGACGGGTCGGATATCCCTGATAATGGGATCGAAACCGCCAACCAAACAACGGTTGATACCGGTGGCAACCGGTCGGAGAAATCAAAACATGCAGGACCGACCCAAAATGAATGAGGAGTCGAAACTTCCCTTTACAGCCCACCTGGAAGAACTGCGCAAGCGTTTGATTGTCTGTTTTATCGCCGTCGGCATAGGCTTTGTCATCTCCTACGGATTCAAGGAATACCTGTTTCAAATCCTGGTCCATCCCCTGATCAAGGTCATGCAACCCGGCGACTCGCTGATCTTCACCGGACTGCCGGAAGCATTTTTCACCTATCTCAAAGTGGCCTTCCTCGCGGGCCTGATGCTGGCCGCGCCGGTCATCATCTATGAATTCTGGATTTTTGTGGCCCCGGGTCTCTATGATAAAGAGAAAAAGCTGATGCTGCCGATTGTTTTTCTTTCCACCTTCTTTTTTATCGGCGGCGCCCTTTTCGGCTATTTTCTCGTTTTTCCCTGGGGCTTCAAATTTTTCCTCGGATTCGCCACGGAAACCATCCGCCCCATGCCCTCGATGAAAGAGTACCTCGGGTTCTCGGCCAAACTCCTGCTGGCTTTCGGGCTGGTCTTCGAATTGCCTCTGGTGATCACTTTTTTAGCCAGGCTTGGCGTTGTATCGGTTGATTTTCTGAAGAAAAACCGAAAGTATGCCCTGCTCCTTTTTTTCGTCGGCGCCGCCGTTCTGACACCTCCGGATGTGGTCACTCAGATTATGATGGCCTTGCCGCTGATGCTTCTGTATGAAATCAGCATCATCGGGGCGCGCATATTCGGGAAGAAAAAAATGGAAGAGGATACAGCGGCCGAGGAATCCGCTGCGGCTGGCGGCAGCGAATGAGGCAAGTGCGCCTCCGGATAATTGAGCGCTCGGGGGGGTCGCTCAAATAAAGACGTGTAAACCAATCGGAGAGCCCAGCCGTCTATAACCTAAACTGATCGGGGCCAGTTTCAGGGGCGTCCATTTATAGCCGTTGACAAGAGCCCTTCGGCTTGGTAACAAATGCGGCGAACTCAGGGGAGTTTTCCGCGCCGTGCGCGGTTTGTGCGGCGACGGAATTCGATAGAATCCGGTCGGTCTCGGCGATAGAGAAGCAGGCCCGGCCGGGAACTGGAGGAAATGTCCATTCGCGGAAAGGAGGTTAAAAGTCAATTTATGAAAACGCGTTCGTTGTTGATTGCAATGGTCATCGGAGCGGTCGTCGTGTTTTTCGCAGCCGGAATCTATGCCGCCACCAAGGTGGAGGACATGATCAAGATTCAGGACAAAGGGTGTGAGTACAAAAAAGGGATCGTCGAGTTCAGCCACAAGAAACATTCGGAAGATTATGCCCAGAAATCACCCGATTTATACAAGGACAAATGCGGCACCTGCCACCACGACGACAAGGGCAAACCGCTGGCCGACATTGCGGCCGGTCAAGAGGTGAAAAGGTGCATCGAGTGCCATAAAAAGTGCGGTGAACCCCCCAAAGGCAAGGACGCTCCCAAGCTCTCGGACAAAGAAAAACTGGAATATATCGGCCACGCTATTCACGTGAATTGCCGCGACTGCCACAAGGCCTACAACAAGGCCAACAAAACCAAAGCAGCCCCTACCACCTGCAAAAAGTGTCATCCCAAGACCGAATAAGTCGATCAGAGACTAGGTCGCTTGATTGACAAAAAGGCAGGAAGCACGCGCAGCGCTGCTTCCTGCCTTTTTGTATTTTGGTTACGGTTTTTTTATTATACAATCGACCTCGGCCCGTTCAGCAGGGACTCCGCCGCAGGACGAGGCCGACCCAGCCTTTATCATGATAAACCGCCATAACGAAGGCCTGCTCGTCGCTCTTTATCCCGGAGAGCACCAGCAGAACCGGCCGTTGCCAGATGTGAGACGACGGTTCCGCACGATCGCACCAATGTCGGATATCGTAAATTTCTCGCCGTGCGGTAACTGCGATAGGGGTTGATCCATGATCGTAAAGCGTGACGCGAGACCGTTCAGAACGGCGTTTTCGGTTCGCCTCCGCCCGCGCGCAAGGGTCCGTATCGATACCCACGGCCCTGGTAATTCCCAACTGCAGGGCCGCTATCGCCAGAATTCCCGATCCGGTGCCGATATCCAAGAGGGCAGAAATATAAATCATATTAATGGTTTGGGGTGACCAGCCGGTAAGACCGCGCCATACGGACGACCGCTTCGGCCCAGCTCGAAGCGCCGAGCGCATGCAAATGGGTGTAGGTGGCCAGTACGTTTTTTCGACAGGCGCCGTCGCGCCCTTTCCAGATGCCGGCGCCGCGTTGCATGCGAAAGACCAGGTCCGCGTCCTGGCCCCCCCAATCCAGCACCCGTGAATAGTGAAATTCGTGTCCGCGGAGTTCGCTTCCGACCGCAAAGTAAGGATTGGGCCGGTCGACCGAAACAACCGTGTAACCGTGCCCTTGCGGGCGCTTGGAAAAACCGTAGGATATCGGCAGTACCCCGGCCATGGGATAGGCGCGGTCATCCAGGATCAGCTCTTTACCCAAGTACATCAAACCGCCGCACTCGGCGTAAATCGGAAAACCGTTTTCGGCCAGGTGCTTCAGTTCCTCCCTGAAGCGCACATTTTGCGCCAGGGCCTCGGCGTGGGTTTCCGGAAAACCACCGCCGATGTAAAGGGCATCGAGCTTTGGAATGGAGTCGGTTGCTAAAGGGCTGAAAAAAACGATTTTAGCGCCGGCGGATGACAGCGCCTCGATGTTTTCAGGATAGTAGAACTGAAAGGCCGAATCTCTGATGATGCCGACCCGCGGCGCCGTTCGATCGACTGCTGCAGTCGGGTCGGCTGCGGTGGTGTCTGCGGCAGTCGGCGGTTCCATAGATTGGAGGACCGGCGCACGGGTCGCGATATCGATCAGTGCCGCCATGTTGATGTGCTTTTCCGCAATCGCGGCGATGGCGGTAATCGAGCCCTGTGCCCAGGCATGTTCCGGCGTCGGGACCAGGCCCATGTGGCGTTCGGGAAAATTATGTCGGCTCAGCTTGGGAACGGCGCCCAGCACGGGCACGCCGCAATGGGCCTCGATGCTTCGACGCAGGATGTTTTCATGACGGACGCCGGCCACCCGGTTCAAGATGACGCCCCTGAGAGGAACGTCCCGATCGAACTGTTCGCAACCCGAGACGACTGCCGCCATGGTACGGGTGGTCTTAGTGGCATCGATGCACATCAGGACCGGGGTTTGGAGTAGTTTGGCCAACTCGGCGGTGCTGGTGGTCCCGTCGATATCGATCCCGTCGTAGAGACCGCGGTTGCCTTCGATGACGGCGATGGCCTGGTGGGATGAACGGCTGAGAAAGGAGGCCCGCACACGTGCCGGCGGGACCATAAAGGTATCCAGATTGAAGCACGGCCGGCCGGCCGCCAAGGCAAGCCAGCCCGCATCGATATAATCCGGACCTTTTTTAAACGGCGAAACGGTGTTACCGCGGCGGCAAAGGGCGGCGATGATGCCGATGGAAAGGATGGTCTTTCCCGAACCGCCCCGCAGAGCCGATATCATTATCCTGGGAAGTACCACTCCATCCTGCCTGCAGCATCAGCGAATGTCAAACAGCAGAAAGCCGGTCGGGTCTACTCTTCTTTTTCTTCGTGCTCGGCAGCGGCCTGCTTCCCGGTTCCAGGCATGCCATACATGGACGTGCTGCCACTGGACCAATATTCCAGGACGCCCTCCTCCACCATCTTGTTGATGAGTTTCTTGGCATCTCTGGGTTTGGACTCGAGAATTTTGGCCAAGTCGTTGAAATAAAACTTCGACTTGGTCTTGAGCTTTTTTGTCAATGCTTCGACAAGTTTCTGTTTTGCCTCTTCGTATTCCATCGGGAGCCTCTTTTCAGATGATGCGGGGGGGGCACAGACTAAAGTGCGGTGCCCCCCCCGCATCGGTTTCGAGTATATAGCTTAGAACTTGAACTGGCTGGTCTGACGCCAGGTGAAATAAGCCGGATCACGGAAGTCGTCGATCAAGTGGTGGGTGAACTCGAGTTCGCATTTCTCGAAGAACCGCTCCCAGCCGATCCGCTCGGCCCACTCGCCGAGACGTTCGTATTTCCTGGCACCGGCGTTGTAAGTCTCGACGATCTTTTTGATCACAGCCGTGGTCTCGGGCCAGCGCGGTGCATTGTTGGGCAGGAAGGCCACAACGACCTTGGAGAACTTCGGCGCGCTGATCCGGTTGGACACCTTGCCGCCCGCCATGATGACGATGCCGTCGCCTTCCTTGTCGGCCAGCGGCATGGCAGGGCACATGGTGTAGCAGTTGCCGCAGAACATGCAGCGCTCATTTTTTACGGCGACACTGTTGAGCTTTTGGCCGTCCACTTCCACCTTCGACGGCTTGATGGCCGCCGTGGGACAGGCCGCAATAGCCAACGGAATTTCGCACATCTTGTCGAGATACTCGTGATCGAGCATCGGCGGCTTGCGGTGGTAGCCCAGAATAGCGATGTCCGAGCAGTGAACCGCGCCGCACATGTTCAGGCAGCAGGCCAGGGAAATGCGCAGCTTGGCCGGCAGGCTGTGTTTCTTGAAGTAGTCGAACATTTCGTCCATCACGGCCTTGACCGGTCCGGAAGCATCGGTGGCCGGCGTGTGGCAGTGAGCCCAGCCTTGGGTGTGGACGATGTTGGTAATCGAGGTGCCGGTGCCCCCCACCGGAAACTTGAAGCTGCCGGCGCCAAACTTGCGGCTTTCGAGGTCCTTGACCAGCGGATCGACCTTGGATTCCTCGTCCACCATGAACTCGATGTTGTTGCGGGTGGTAAAGCGCACATACCCATCACAATGCTTCTCCGCGATCTCGCAAATTTCGCGAATGTGGCTGGTGCTCATCAGACGGGCACCACCGCAGCGGACGGTGAAGACCTTGTCGCCGGATTTGGCCACATGCACCAGAACGCCGGGTTTGAGCACTTCGTGATACTGCCATTGTCCCTTGTTCTTGGCGATGACCGGAGGGTAAAACTCATCGTATTTTCGCGGACCGATGTCGGTAATCCGGTCTTTCATCGGTTCTTTGGGATTGTATCCAGAAGATATAAATGCCATGGTGATTCCCCCTCCCTATCTTTTGTGGTCTTTTCTGAATTCGTTGACGTCGCGTTCCCAGCCGCCCTCTACCTCTTCTTCCTTCCAGAAAATGTAGGGGTTGGAGCGCGGCTCCTTGACGTGGCGCGCATCCGGCTGAATACCGGTCGCCTCGAGCAGCCTCTGGAAGCCCTGGCGCTTCATGAGTTCGCCCAGGCGCTCGCGGTTCTTGCCTTCCTCCATCCACCAGTCCCAGATGCCCTCGATGACTTCCTTTATTTCGTCGTAAGGCTCTTCCGCCTTGACGAAGGGGACGAGCAGGGAGCCCATCTGGGCGCCGTCGAGGATGGGGGCCTTGGCGCCAACCAGCATCGACAGGCCTCTGTCGTCACCGATGTGAAGGGCTTTCGGCATAACGTTGATGCAGTGCATGCAGCGGTTGCACTCCTTAATGTCGATCATCAACTTGTTGCCTTCCATCCACATGCACTCGGTGGGGCACAGTCTGATGACTTCTTTCTGGATGCTGAAAGCGCCCCAGTCGCGGCCGTCGTGGTCTCCGGCGTTGGGGGGGATTTCGCCGCCGATATAGGCCTGAACGGCTTCCTGGTCGATCTTTATGTCATCTTTCCAGGTCCCGATGAAAGAGATGTCGGCCCGGGCGATGGAGGCCACACAGCAGTTGGGGCAGCCGTCGAACTTGAACTTGAACTTGTAGGGAAAGGCCGGACGGTGGAGTTCGTCCTGATATTCATTGGTCAGGGTGTAGCACAGCGCCTGGGTGTCGTAACAGGCGTATTCGCAGCGGGCCTGCCCGATGCAGTCGGCAGGGGTCCGCAGGTTGGAGCCGGAACCACCGAGGTCCTGGTTATACGTGTGGGTCAATTCATAAAAAATCTCTTCGAGCTGCGGAGTGGTGGTCCCGAGGAAGATGATGTCCCCGGTCGAACCGTGCATGTTGGTCATGCCGCTGCCGCGAAAATCCCACAGATCGCACAGCTGCTTCAAATATTCGGTCTTGTAGAATTTTCCGCCCGGCTGGTTGACGCGCATGGTGTGGAAATGGGCGACCCCGGGAAACATTTCCGGTTGATCGCAGTAGCGTCCGATGACACCGCCGCCGTAACCGAAGACACCGACGATCCCGCCGTGCTTCCAGTGGGTCCGGCCGTGCTTGAAGGAGAGCTCAAGAATGCCCAAAAGGTCCTCGACGACATCGACGGGAATCTGGAATTCGACGCCTTCCGCGTTCTTGGCCCGCTTTTCGGCCAGCTGCTTCAGGTCCGAAACGAAGCTCGGCCACG
>JBDNAO010000020.1:0-15035 GCA_039768375.1 Desulfobacterales bacterium
ACCGGCAGCGTTGATTGTGGTCCCCAGGTGCCACGCCTGCCCGTTTTCGACCAGAGGCCGACCGTTGGCGACGGAAACGGTGATACGCCCCTGTCCGTCTTCGAAAGTGCTGATATTGACGATTTCGGCGAGGCGAGTCACCAGAAGGTCCCGGCGGTCGCGCAAGTCGTTGGCGTTCTGGACGCCGATTTCGATTTCACCTATTTTGCGATTAAGATCGGCAATTTCGGTCGCCAGGGCATTGATGTCATCGACGCCGCCCCGGATAACGGCATCCAAGTCGACCTGCTGTTGCTGTAGACCGGCAGCGGTGTTGTTGAAGGCACTCGTCAGGGAAACACTCTTGGACAGCAGGGAAACGCGTTCGGTGTGACCCGAGGGGTTGTTGGACAGATCCTGCCAGGCATTCCAGAATTCGGTCATGGATCCGCTCAGACCGTAACCGCCGGCTTCGTCGAAGGCGATCTCGACGCTCTCCATGGCGTTTTTCTGAGCCTCCCAACGGCCAAGGCCCTGCTGTTCGGTGTTGATCCGACCGTTGACGTAACGGTCATAAACCCGCTGAATGTCGACGGCCACGACACCGTCACCCATCTGTCCCGGTGTAGAATCGAGCGGTGAATTGGCCGCCAGGTTCACCCGCTGGCGGGTGTAGCCGGGGGTATTCACGTTAGCGATGTTGTGACCCGTGACGTTGATCGACTGCTGGTGGGTCAGCAGGGCGCTTTTACCGATGTCGAGCAGACCGATGATGTTGGCCATGATAGTTTTCGTTCCTTTTAGGGTCTCGGCAAGAAAAAATTACCCACGATTGCACAGGATTTTGGTTCAACTACAAGGCACATCCGCCGTTTGCCCTTTGCCATTTGCCTTAATAGTCGTTGGCCAGGAGCGTGCCGCTGCAAGGCGCGCTGAGCATCCGACCGTTGTGATGGTAGATCGACGCCGGGCGCTTGAGACCCTGCAGCATCTGCAGGGAGCCTTCTACAAATCCCAAAGACGCCCCGATCAATGCCCGGTTGGCCCCGTTCAGTTTTCCGACCTGCGCCAGGGTCGCCGTCAACCTGTCTCCGCAAGCTTTCAGCCGTCCGGCTTCTGCCGGCGGCAGGTGGTGGGCCAGGCGACTGACGGTGACCGTTGCCGGTGGCAGGTCAAGTGCCGCGGCGAGTTGATCGGTCTGCCGCACACGTTGATCCTCAAGCACTTGGAGGCGGTTCAACAAGGCTTCTTTCCGGTCCCTGGCGACCAAGAAGTCGGCCAGATTGACTGCGGTCAAGGCCGCTCGCTCGTTTTCGAGTTCACCGCGCAACGACCCATAGACGCGCTCGAGCGTATCGAGCAACGCCAGCAATCGGTTCAGGATGTCCTGCATGATCTCATTCCCGACGGTGTCCGAAAGCCTCCTGGTTTAGAGAGCCTGGTTCACCAGCTGTTCCGTCATCATCTTCCGAGCGATGAACCGAAAGTCAAACGGATAGGTGTTTCTTTGGACCTGTTCCTTCAGAACCGCCACCGCTTCACTGTGCCCATCTGGAAGCGACCGGATCTGCCGCAGAGCCTCCTGAACTTCCCGGGCTGCAGGCGACAGAACCACCTGGTCTCCATTCGGTTCTTGCGGCGCCGGCAGTGTTTCAATCACCTCCACCCTGCGGTTTTCGCCAAGGGGGCCGAGACCGGCCAGCAGGCCGCTCGGTGACTGTTTAGCGCTGATTTTCATGACCCTTTTCTCATGGAAAATGCTCCAAGGGCTGCCGCCGGAACCATTCCGATCCTTTGTTCGGACCGATGGTTACGTCATCGCAGCAGCGGCCGCCTCGGTCTAGACATACCTGCATTTATTGAAGGCGCCTCATTCGGTTTATCGGCAGCGGGCGTTAAAACTTTAGAGTCACCGGTCCGCCCAAGGCTCTGCCGGTGCCTTGCCGCGGTTTCTGAGACGACCCGATCAGACGGGCCCGAAACCGAAAGCTGTTCCGCCCGCGCGGGTTCCAGTTGCCGGTATAGAATGGCGGCCAGGCCGATACCGCCCTTGGCGGCCAGGTCCCGGGCCATTTCGGTGTCCATCATGCCGGTGTAAACCTCTTCCGCCTGCCCGCCGTCCATTAAGCCGGATTTGCCGACCGTGGCCCGCAGTTCCTTGAGCAGCAGATTGATGAAAAGGGCCTCGAATTCGGAGCAGGCCTCCCGCAAACGCCCACTGTTTTTGTCGTTGGCGCGGTTGCCAACAGCCGTCGGGCGGGCGTCAACTGGCGGCCGCAATGATCCCGGGGTCAGGAAAGTATCGGTCATTAGATGATCTCCAGTTTGGCCTGCAGCGCACCGGCCGCTTTGAGGGCTTGAAATATGGCGATCAGATCCCTGGGTGAAACACCGAGCGCATTGAGGGCCCGGACCACGTCGCCGATGCTGACCCCTTGGTTCATCAGATAGATCGGGCTGCGGCCTTCCTGAACCGCCACGTCCGTCTGGGGTATCGCCACTGTCTGGCCGTCTGAAAAGGGCAGCGGCTGGGAGACATTGGCCGACTCGCTGATCTGGATGCTCAGGTTGCCGTGTGCGATGGCGACGGTGGAGATCCGGACAGTCTCACCCATGATGACGGTCCCGGTCCGTTCGTTGATCACGACCTTCGATTCGACGTCCGGTGTGACTTCCAGGTTTTCGATCATGGAGACAAAGGCAACGACGTTGCCCAGGTACCTCTGGGGGACGATGACATCCACGGTCCCCCCGTCGGGAGTCGAGGCCGCCCCGTCAAAGACGGTGGCATTGATGGCCGCGGCCACCCGCGAGGCGGTGGTGAAATCCGGCGCCCGCAGCGCCAGACACAAGCGGTGCTTTTCGTTGAAAGGCACCGACAATTCGCGTTCGACCAAGGCCCCATCCGCCACCCGCCCAACGGTGGGGAAATTTTTGGCGACACCGGCGGAAGCGCCCTTGACAACGAAGCCGCCCGTGCTGACCGGACCCTGGGCCACTGCGTAAACCTGTCCGTTGGCGGCGCGCAGCGGCGTCAGGAGCAGCGTTCCGCCCTGCAGGCTTTCGGCCCCGCCGATGGAGCTCACCAGAACGTCGATCTGGCTGCCGACCCGGGCAAAGGGCGGCAGGTCGGCCGTCACCATGACGGCGGCCACGTTGTTCCCTTTGAGCTGTTCCGGGTTGACCGTGACTCCCATTTTGTTCAGCAGTGCCGCCAGGGACTGCGACGTGAATACGGAATTCTTCCCATCACCGGTACCGAAGAGCCCGACCACCAGACCGTAGCCGACGAGCTGGTTCTGGCGGGCGCCTTTGATATCGACGATATCCTTGACGCGCGCGGCCTGGACCGGCGCCTGCCACAGCAGCAGCGCACAGAGGACCCCTAAGAAAACCGGAGCGATCTTTTCAGTTGCTGGCCGGGTTTTAGCCGAGCGTCTCATAGTGACTCCCAATTGTTCGGTGGTCCGTTGAACCGTTGACCCGTTAGCCCGTTGGTCCGTTGCCGCTTGGCCGATAAGGGATTAATGTCCATCCGTTCGTTAAATCGCCACTGCCGTTCAGAAGGGCCAGACCTTGTTCATAAAGTTCGCAAACCACCCCGGCCGCTGACGTTCGTCGACGACGCCCGCTCCAGAGTAAATAATACGGGCTCCGGAGATGTAAGTAGATAAAATCACGTTGTCGGCCGCAACGTCACGGGTGCGGATGACACCCGTCAGGGTGATGAACTGCTTCTCGTTGTTGACTTCTATCTCTCTGGAGCCCTCGATCATGAGGTTACCGTTCGACAGGACCTCGGTCACCCTGGCCGTTATGTAAGCCGTCAGATCACCGCTGCGGCTGGTTGCACCCGTCCCGTCGAATTTTGATGTCATGCCGCCCTTGATTGCCCCGAACGGGTTGAAATTACGCCCCGGGTCGTAGTCGGGATGGTTGGGGTCCAGATATTTTTTTTCCAAGCCCAGGAAGGCATCGATCCTGGCCGTCAGGCTCGAGTCGCGTTCCGTCAGGGTATTGGCCTGATTCGTGGCCTTCGATGACTCGACGATTTTGATCGTAACGATATCACCGACCCGGCGCGCCTTGGGCAGCTCGAACAGGTCACTGAACACACCGCCATCCTGCCACAGCGACCCATTTTCTTCGTCCGGCAAGCTGACCGGAACGACATCCGGCACCGGCGTCCTGGACACGCGAGCGGATTCCGGCGTGCCGCCGGTCTTGGTAAGGGTTTTGGTTCCGCTCGAACACCCCGTCATCCCAGCCGCCAGAAACGCCCCGAGCATCGTCACCGCCAGGATGTGCCGAATAGTCGTCAATTTTCCGCTACACCGCATGTACTGTTCCCCTATAAGCTGTCAAAAATCGACCATCACGGTTTTTTTGTCCACGACCCGGGCGGAAAACCGCTTGTTGGAGTCGAGGTTAACCACTTTTACCTGTTCCCCGCGCAGCCCGTCGCTTTTGACTTCGCCGGTGGCGGTAACCTTGATGCCCTTGGATTCGGCAACGATCACGACCATGTCCCCCCTCTTTACCAGCGGCGGCATCTCGATCAGGTCGGGCCGTAAAATATCCCCGGCGTGGATATTCCGACGGGCCCGCTTGCCGATGATATCATCGGCATCGGTCATCACACCGGTAGGCAGCTCAGCCAGATTCATTTTTTCCATCTTGAGGTCATCGGTTGAAATCGGTTTCAGGCGGCCGATCGGCCGTGCGGCCACGACCACCGGTGCCAGCGCCTCGACCCGCGCGGTCGCCCGGATCGTTTTCTGAAAACGGCCGTCGACGTCGAAGACGACCGACAGCGGCACCGTGCCCAGCGAACGCATGTGCCGGGGCGGCAGGACCCGGTAAGTGGCCCGACCCTTGGGCAGCGTCCGGTCAGCGCTGATAGTGAGCTCCGCGACCTTCACCTCGGCATCGCCCCAAATGCCGCTGGTCTTTAGGAAACCCGTGACGATCTGCCGGACTTGCTCTTCGCTGACCGCCACTCCCGGCATCGACACCTCGATCCGTTCCGCTCCGCCGAGGACCATCCGATCCGCCCCGATGTCAAGCTGCCGGAGACGCAAGCGCACGTAATCAGCCGTGATGGGGCGCGACCGCCCGGGCAGGGGGGCTTTGCCGATGACCAGTCCCTCGAGTCGGCGCCGCAGTTCGGTTTCGGCGCAGGCAATCTCTGCAACCTCGCCCAGTCGAATGTCGGCTCCCAGGACCTCGGCTTCCGGTCTTAAAGTTATCGCGATTTCGGCCGCAGGGACTGCCGGAATCAGAAACATCAGCTGAACAAAAACGACCGCACACCTGCACAGGGTCGGGAGATACCGGCCGACGAAAACCGAGCGTCCGACTGCATGGTTCATGACATTAATCCTATCGCCTGACGTTGTTGGCCATCTGCAGCATCTCGTCGGAGGCCTGAATCACCTTGCTGTTGGTCTCGTACGCCCTTTGAGCGACGATCATGCTCACCATTTCCTCGACCACGCTGACATTAGAGCCTTCCAGATACCCCTGGGCAATCGTTCCGAAACCGTCTTCACCGGCCGTCCCGACGATGACATCGCCGGATGCCGCGGTCGGGGAATACAGGTTTCGGCCGATGCTGTGCAGCCCGGCGGGGTTCATGAAACGCGCCAGCTCGATTGTGCCGATTTCACTCGGTTCCGTCTGACCGGCCTGCAGCACGGAAACCGTCCCGTCGATCGCGATGGATATGGCGATGGTGTTGTTGGGCACCGAAATCTCAGGCTCGATCAGAAACCCGTCGGCATTGACGATGCGCCCCTCGTTGTCGAGTTTGAAGGCGCCGTCGCGGGTATAGGCCGTTTCCCCGTTCGACTGCAGAATTTGGAAGAAGCCGCCCCCCTCTATCGCCAGGTCGAGTTCGTTTTTGGTCTGTTGAAAATCGCCTTGAACGAAAATGCGGTTGACGGCCGACGGCCGGGTGCCGTGCCCCACCTGGATACCGGTCGGCACCTCGGTGCTCTCCGAGGAGGCGACCCCGGCGGGTCGCAAGGTTTCATAGAGAAGGTCCTGAAATTCGGCCCGGCTCTTTTTGAAACCGGCCGTGCTGACGTTGGCCAGGTTGTTGGAAATCACGTCAATGTTAAGGGTCTGGGCCTGCATACCCGTTGCCGCAGTCCATAAGCTTCTGATCATAAGACCTCCCGCTGCTTGGTGAGAGGACTGCCTGTTGATTCAGGGCTATCCCCGTTGTGTCTTTCCTGATTTCGACCTGCGGATTGGCGATCGTTTACGCCGGCCGCGATCGTCGCATCACTTTTAGGCAATCCGTCCCACATCGTTGATAGCCTTGGCCTCGGTTTCGTCGATCTGGCGGATCGCCTTCTGATAGGCTTCGAACCCTCTGAGGACGTCGATCATTTCGGTCATGGTCCTGACGGCCTCGACGTTTGACAACTCCAGGTGGCCTTGAAGAACCCTCGCGGTTTCGGAGGGCGTCTCCTGGATCGTACCGTCCTCCTGCGCAGTGAAGAGAGTCCCTCCGAGCCGCTGCAGCAAATGCGATTGATCCAGCTCGACCAGACGCAACTTGGCGACCTGAGCCCCGTCAACCGACACGTTGCCGGTCTCGTCGACCGTGACGTGGCGCCCGTCGTCGATTTGAATAGGGCCGCTTTCACCGAGAACGGCGAATCCGTCGTGGGTTGTCAATTCACCTTCCGCACTGCGCGTGAAGCTGCCGTTGCGGGTGTAGCGCACGCCTTCCGGGGTCTGGACACTGAAGAAGGCCTCGCCGTCGATGGCCAGGTCGAGCGGACTGCCGGTCGCCCTCAGGCCGCCCTGGGAAAACACGGTGCGGCTCTCGAGTTCCTGCCACAGCGGAGATGTCGGAACGGTGTCGGTCGGCACGGTGTTCTCCAGGCTTTCCCTGACTTCGGGCGGCACCTCGGTTATGCGAATGTAGGCCATTTCTTCCTTGAATCCGGTCGTGTTGATGTTGGCCAGGTTGTTGGACAAGATCTCCAGGCGCTGCTGGTTACAAAGCGCACCGGAGGTCGCCATATAAATCGAGTCGCTCATATTCTGTTCTCCGTTAATTAAGGTGCCACGACCGGCCCGGCGGCCGATTGTCACTCACAATTGTGCAAGAGCCATACCACTTTGCCTGAAGGTCGTCGTCCCAGCTGACAAAGCGAAAGGGGTCATCGGATTTACTACTGCATTCGTCTTCCGCCGCCTTTGCTTCCCGATGCCGTTCGCCCTTTGCCTTAGGCCTTCTGCCTTTTGCCTCTATCCCTTCACATTCTCAAACAACCCGCCGCATCGGCACCAGGCGGAAATTTTTGCCCGCCGGTGCAAATTTTTCCGTTTTTCCTTCAACCGCACGGGCGGCCCGGCGCCGCGCCAAAGCGAGACAGAATTCGATTTCGGCCAACGGCCGCTCAATGGCAGCCGCAATTTCAGCCGCGGTCTTTCCGGCGGCAGCCAGTTGCGGAATCTCGGCATAGCGGTTCTGCGGGAAAGCGTCGCGGGCGGCCTCCCGGTTGTCACCACCGACCGGCGCCTCCTGCGCAGCCGCGCAATCGGCCGGCTCGTAATGGTTCCCGTCGTCGGTCTGAAGCACATTCTGTTCGACCCACTGCCGCAATCGCTCGCGCTCGTCGACGATCGTCCTCACGACAGCCGCCAGCGACCTTTCCGTCTGCTGACCGACCAGGCGGGCCGTTACCTGGGCCGAGAAGCCCGGGCCCTGTTGCGCGGTCAGTCGCTTGTCGAGCACGTACTGGCGGTACCTGATCCGGTTGTAGAGCAAGTACAGAAGGATCAGCAGGCAAGCCGTGAGGATGGCTCCCTCCCGATACGAATCGATAAAAAGGGTGATGAAGTGCAGCATCATTGTTACCTCGGCAGTTCTTGGGTAAAGGGCTCATGCATGAATATCGATGAGTTTTCCCCTCTTTTTCAGGCGACCACGCGGCGGGGCTTCATCGCCCGCCCGCGATTCGGCTGCGCCGGTAATCTCGTCGGGCGTCGGCGGGTTTTCGGGATCTTCCCGCCCCTCCCCCGAATAACGATCATCCAATTTTCGTCGAAAATCCCGTTGCCGGCTTTTAGACCGCCGTTGCTCGGCTTTCTGGACACCCGTCGGAGAGAGCACCCAGGCCCATTTGCTCCCGGTGTTTATTTTTTCAACCATGACCGGACACCTCGAATACGGTTGAGTCTTGCGACCGGATATACTGCGGGGTGGCCGGGCTGCTTCTCAGAGCGCCTCAGTCTTGAAGCAGTTGTCTCTTCCTCAGCTTTGATCGCAGCCGGATGATCGCCTGGGAATGCAGCTGCGAGACTCTCGATTCGGTCACTCCGATAACGTCACCGGTCTCCTTCATGGTCAACTCGTCCGTGTAGTAGAGCGAGAGGACCAGTTTTTCCTTTTCGGGCAACTCTTCGATGGCCTCAGCCAGAGCCGTCTGCAACTCCTTCAAACCGGCTTGTGAAAAGACGTCTTCGTCTTCTCTCACCAGGCAGTTGGCCAGTTTGTTTTTGTCGCGTGCCGAAGAATACCCCAGTTCCTCGTAACTGATAAACGAAATGCTCGATACCTGCTTGATGCGGTAGAGTTCTTCCAGGTCGATTCCCATGGCTTCAGCCACCTCGGCGTCATCGACCTCCCGGCCGCTCTTCTGCTCCAGCGTCAGATACACTTTCTCCAGCTCACGAATCTTACGACGGTTCGATCGCGAGAGAAAATCCCGCGAGCGCAGCTCGCTGAGCACGGCACCGCGGATGCGAAAAGCCGCGTAGGTGGTGAATTTATTGTCCCGGCTGGGGTCGAAACGGTCGATCGCCTGAATCAACCCGATGACGCCGACATTCAACAAGTCTTCCGTGTCGACATTGGGCGGCAGGTGGATCGCGATCCGGTTGACGATCCGTTTGACATACGGCAGATATTTGATGATCAACTGCTCGCGTGACGGCAGCTGCTCTTCGTTCGATACCGGCAGACGCATTTCTGCGTATCCCATAAATCGTTACTCCATATCCAGGCTCAAAACCAGGGCCGACTCGATCGGCAGCCGCCCATCACGCCAGTTTGTTTGTGTACAGATGGTCCCAGAAGAAGTTCGAATCGCCGACCGGCAGCTTCGAGGCCGGCAAACTGGCGATGCGCTTGGCCAAAGCACTGAAACAGCGGCTGGCCCTGCACCCCGGAAAAAGGTCGGTGACGATCTTCTGCCGCCTAACCCCGCGGGGCACTTTGTCGTCGTAAAGTACGCAACCGATGTACTCGATGGAAATATCCAGGAATTTTTTGACCACCGTGTCGAGCTGGCGGTATATTTCCAGGGCTTCCTGCACGTCGGCGGCCTGGTTCACCAGCAGTTTGCAATTCTTCTCGGCGTACTTCAACGACAGAACCTTCATCAGGGCATAGGCATCGGTCAGCGAGGTCGGTTCCGGAGACACCACCACCATGATTTCCTGAGCCGTGACGTTGAAGTCCATGACGTTGGTCGAGATCCCGGCGGCGGTATCGATCAGCAGAATATCGACCGAGTCGACCAACAGGTCAAGCTGGGTGAGAACCCTGACTTTTTGCTCGAAGGTCAGGCTGGTCAACTCCTGAATGCCGGAGGATGCCGGCAGGATTTTCATGTCACCGGGCCCTTTCACGATCACGTCGGGAATACTCTTTTCACCGGCGATCACGTGGGAGAGATTGTATCTGGGCGCCAGGCCGAGCAGGACGTCCAGATTTCCCAAGCCCCAGTCCGCATCCAGAATGAGAACCTTTTTACCCTGACTCGCCAGGGTATAACCGAGATTGGCCACAATGTTGGTTTTACCGACACCGCCTTTGCCGCTGGTGATGGCAATGACCCGTGTCGCCGAAGTCGTGCGGTGTTGATTCTCCTTTGCGGCCATCTGGTTTCGTTCTCCAATTCTCTTGGCAATCTGAATGACATTCGTCGAGGATTTTTTAGAATACATGTGGTTGTATGCCCCTCTTATCCTTTTCATCCAAAACGGCGGTCCTGATCATTTCAGGATCCGGTCGCGGTCTCGTTTTGCGCGCAGGCAGCCGAAGAACCGACGTCCCTGTCTCGGCGGCTCTCACCGCCAACCGACCAACTGAGAGCGCCCGGCAAGAGCCGATTCTGCCCGGCGGTCGACGAGCGCTCCGCGGCAGCATGTCCGGCAGGGTTTATACTGGTGGTCGCGGGCTTCGGTCATGTTTTTAAAACCGATCATGTTCTCATTTTTTATAGTCGTTGCCCATTTACAGTCGGCGGTGTGAAACACGTTCGAATTCCGGTTGGCTACATATGCGTATGCTTCGGCGCTCTGTGGGGAATGCTCTCGGTCGCCCGGCGCAGCGCCAGCAGGTGGCGCCGCGGCGGCTCCCGATCCAGCGCAATTTGTGTCGGTGACCAGTGCCGCCAGCGTCTCCAGATCGGCATCCTTGAGACCGTCCGGACCGGTCGCCCCGTCGAAGAGGCACGCCACCGGAAGCCGCAGCCGCAGCGCGATGTTCAACAGAGCGCCGCAGAAGTTGGTTTCGTCGATCTTGGAAAACATCAGCCTCTCGACCGGCAATCCGGTCAATTGGTCGAAAAGGTCGACGCAATCGCACATCCGTGCAGCAGCGCTCAGCAGAAGGTGAACTTCGAGCCCCTCGATCTTTTCTAACATGCCGGTCAGCTTGCGAATGGAGGCCGCATCGCGCGGATTAATGCCCGGTGTATCGATCAAAACCAGGTCGTGACGGCAGAATTTTTCCAGGGCTTCGTCCAATTGGGCCTGATCGGCGACCACCGCGGCCGGAACGCCGATGATGTCGGCATACACCCTCAGTTGATCCGATGCGGCTACCCGGTAGTTGTCCAATGACAGCAGGGCGACTTCAAGGTCCGGATCGAGCGCATGCAATGCCGCGAGCTTGGCCGCTGCCGTGGTCTTTCCAACCCCCGAGGGACCGACCAGCGCGACGCGCCGCTGCTGGCCACTTTCAATAGCCAGCGGTTTGACGCGCGCACCCATCTGCGTGATGATGCCCGCTATCCGGGATCGGTGGACGGCCGGGTCGTCCGCAAGGCCGTTTGGGTGTCTCAGAAAATCGGTCGTCATCTGCCGCGCATACTTTTCTTCGACTCCCCGGGAGACCAGCCGTCGATAGAGCCAATGCTCGGCCGTACGGTCTACCGCGCGGTTTCCGCCTTCTGCCTCCGACCGTTCAACCGGCATCCTGCTCTGCGAAAGAGCGCTACCCGGGAAGCGGTTCGGCCTCGGCAATCGGCGGGCGGCGGCCGGATACCCCAGGTCCTCTAGTTCGCCTCCGCGGCAATCCTTCGCGTAGGTGCGCGGATGGAGCGGCGGCAGCGGCCCACCCCCTGCGGCCGTGACTTCCACCCCGGGTTTTTTAAAACAGCCGAGCATGCCGCTGGCACTGCGTCGGTTGCAGGCAGACAGAATTACGGCCTCCGGGCCCAGCTCATCCTTGACGAGCTTGAGTGCTTCGGTCATGGTACGGGCTTCAAATCGTTTAATCTGCATCGGTCAGTTCCACCATCCCCAGCGAGCGGAGTTTTATGTTCGGCAGCAGCTCGTCGTATGAGAGGACTGTCAGGTCGGGGAAATACCGGTCGATGAGCCGTTTGAAATAGGGCCGCACGTGGGCAGAGCACAGGACGATCGGCCTGACGTTGAGGGTCGCGTATTTCTCCACCTGCCCGGCCAACTGACGGACGATTTTTTCTACCCGGGCGGGACTCAGCACCAGGTAATGCCCATGCTCGGACTTCTGAATGCCCTCGGCCAAGCCGGCTTCCAGGTGTTGTCCAAGGTTCAACACGGCCATATCGCCGGATTCGGGCTGGTGCAGGCGCGTGATCGTTCGGGCCAGGGCCTGCCGCGCATATTCGGTCAAAATATCGGTGTCCTTGGCCATCGGCGCCCAGTCGGCCAGGGCCTCCAGAATCGCCAGCAGGTCGCGGATCGGGACCTGCTCTTTGAGCAGATTCTGCAGGACCTTGACCACCGCACCCAGCGGCAGCAGATGGGGCACCAACTCCTCGACCACCTTGGGGTGGGTATCTTTGAGGTTGTCGAGCAACTCCTGCACTTCCTGGCGGCCCAGCAACTCGTGGGCATGACGCCGGATGACATCGGAGAGATGGGTGGTCATCACGGTGGCGGCATTCACCACTGTATAGCCGTTGGAGATGGCCCGCTCCTTGACGTTTTCCTTGATCCAGAGGGCCGGCAGTCCATACGTCGGCTCATTGGTCGCCACGCCTTCCACTTTCTCCTCCACCGTACCGGGGTCCATGGCCAGGTAGTAATTGGCCATCAGTTCGCTGCGGGCGACTTCGTTGCCCTTCAGCAAAATGGCGTATTCTCCGGGTTTCAGCCGGATGTTGTCCTGAATGTGAATCGGGGCGACAATGATGCCGAGTTCCTGGGCGAACTGCTTCCGAATCGTTTTGATGCGCCCGAGGAGCTCGCCGTTCTGTTCGGTGTCCACCAGAGGAATCAGGCCATAACCGACTTCCATGGCCAGGATGTCCAGCGGCGGCAGGTTCTCCAGCCGAGCGACAGGGACGTCCTCGGCGGACAATGTTTCGGCCACATCGGTTTCCGCCGCACTCTGCTTGTTGGCCTGGTATATGGCCAGGGCCAGTCCGGCAGCCGACAGGGAAAGAATGATAAAGGGCGCGGTCGGCAGTCCCGGCACGAGGGCGAAACCGAAGATAACCCCCGCCGCGATTCCGATCGCCCGCGGCTGAACGAGAACCTGGCTGGTAATCTCCCTGCCGAGACTCGATTCCGAACCGGCGCGGCTGACGATGATGCCGGCGGCCGTGGAAATGACCAGGGCCGGTATCTGGGTCACCAGGCCGTCGCCGACGGTCAGCAGGGTGTAGTTCTGGGCCGCGCTGGAAAAACTCATTCCGTTTTGAAGAACGCCGATGGTCAATCCGCCAAGGATGTTGATCAGGGTGATGACGATACCGGCGATGGCATCCCCGCGCACGAATTTGTTGGCGCCGTCCATGGCACCGTAGTATTCGGCTTCGCGCGCGATCAGCTCCCTTCTGGTCTTGGCCTCCTCTTCGTTGATTATGCCGGCATTCAAATCGGCATCGATGCTCATCTGTTTACCCGGCATCGCATCCAGGGTGAAGCGGGCGGCGACCTCGGCGATGCGGCCGGCACCTTTGGTGATCACCATGAAGTTGATGAGAACCAGGATCAGGAAGACGATGATGCCGACCACGTAGTTGCCGCCGACCACAAACCCGCCGAAGGCCTTGATGACCTTGCCGGCCGCCAGGACTCCCTCGTGGCCGTGGAGCAGGATGATGCGGGTGGATGCAATGTTCAGCGACAGCCGGAACAGCGTGGCCAGCAGCAGGATCGATGGAAAGGAAGACATCTCGAGCGGCTTTAAAATGTACATGCCGGAGAGCAGGATCACCAGGGCCCCGGTGATGTTGAAGGCCAGCAGCAGGTCGAGCATCACTGTCGGCAGGGGGATCACCATGAACACCAGAATGCCCACCACCGCGACCGCCATAAAAACATCGCTGTTGCGGGTAATGAGCGGGAGGGGTCCCGCGGTATTCGATTCCTTTACAAGCTCCAACTGGTGTCGATTCCTTTGCGTTGCCGATATTCGAGACGCCTGGCGTCCATTCCATTAGGCCATTATGCATGTTTCATGCCGGGAAGCGGAATTTAGTGACCGCCGGTTTCCGGAATTACCCGCCACCGGCACCGCTTGTCATGCGGTAAATGATCGCGGGAGGCCGCACGCCGGATCGCCGGTCGCCGCTGCCGACCGAGCGCCCCTGACGCGGTGCTGAAACCTTGACGCCTGCGTGCGGGAACCTTGACGCCCGGGGGGATGGTTGGACCCGTTGAGCCGGTTGAGCCCGTTTAGTCCGTTGAGGCGGTTGTGGGAGTTGATACGGGTTGAAACGACCGTTGGGATCACATTGTCGGCCGTATGCCGCGCAGCCGGTAGACATACGCCAGGACTTCGGCCACAGCCTTGTAGAGATCGGCCGGAATCGTGTTTCCGACCTCGACGATTTTGTAGAGAGCGCGGGCCAATGGTTTGTCCTCGACCAGCGGTACATCGTTTTCGGCGGCGATCTGCTTGATCCGCTCGGCCACATAGCCGGCGCCTTTGGCGATGACCTGCGGCGCGATCATCCGGGCGGCGTCGAAGCGCAGGGCCACTGCCAGGTGGGTCGGGTTGGTGATGACCACATCGGCCGTCGGCACGGCCGCCATCATCCGCTGCCGGGCCGTCTCCATCTGGATGCTTCGAATGCGGGCCTTGACCTTGGGATCGCCTTCGGTCTGCTTGTTCTCGTCCTTGACCTCCTGCTTGGTCATTCTCAGGCTCTTTTCGTGTTCCCAGCGCTGGTAGGCATAATCGAGAATCGCCAACACGACCAAAGCCAGACAGACGTTGAAACAGATTTTAAACGCCACCCGCGCGGCAAAGACGAAAATGTCCAGCACGCTTTGTCGGGTGAGGGTCGGAATCAAGTCGAGGTCCTGCTTGATCATCAGGTAGGCGACGGCCGCCACGAAAAGGATCTTGACGATCGATTTGGCCAGTTCGACCAGCGATCGCAGGGAAAACAGCCGCTTCAATCCGCTGGCCGGATTCAGTTTGGTCCACTTCGGCGCCAGCGCTTCGCTACTGAGCAGAAAGCCGGACTGAATCACATTTCCGGCCAGTCCGGCCACGAAGACGGCCAGCAGCAGCGGCAGCAGAATTTTAAAGACGGTTCGGGCGGTTTGGAGCACAAACACCGTGGCATCGGGAATGTCGACGATCCGAAACTGGGCGGATGAGCGCAGGATGTCGCTCATGTAACCGGCAAGGTTCCAGAACATCCAGCTGCCGGCAAAGAAGAAAACCCCGAGCGACATCAGAAGGATCATCACCGATGGAACTTCCCGGCTCTGGGCCACCTGGCCCTTTTTGCGGGCGTCCTGACGCCGTTTCGGCGTCGCCTTTTCGGTTCTGTCCTGGTAGCTGTTTTCCGCCATTATGC
>JBDNAO010000193.1:0-5845 GCA_039768375.1 Desulfobacterales bacterium
ACATATCCCGATATGCGCCGGCGGATGTGCCTTGTAGACGAACCAAAATCCTGCGCAATCTTGTGTAATTATTTCTTGCCGAGACCCTTAGACCTTCGCCGCGCTTCTTTACGTGCAGTTGGTACGCGGTTGGCGTACGCGTGTGTACTATGACGAAATTTTGAGGTGGTGTCAATATATTCGGCGCCTTAGCGGCATCCGATCATCTCCTTTTTACAGAGTCGCCGCCAGCCGGCAACCCTGTTCTATTGCTCGCTTGGCATCCAACTCCACCGCCCTTTCGGCGCCGCCGATCAAATGAACCGACACACCGCTGGTCTCGATTTCTCGGTAGAGCGCGTCGACAGGGACCTGCCCGGCACATATGACCACCGTATCGACCGGTAGCGTCTGCTGCTCTCCCTGACGACTGATGGTCAAACCGTGTCGGTCAATCTTCTCGTAAGTCAATCCGTTGAGCATGATCACGCCGCGCTGTTTCAAGATCTTCCGATGAATCCAGCCGGTGGTTTTTCCGAGGGTCTTTCCCATTTTCGAGCCTTTGCGCTGCAGCAGATAGACCCGACGTTTTGGGGGGCGCGGCCGGGGACCCTCCGGCGACAACCCGCCGGGGACCGGGTAGTTTTTGTCGATGCCCCATTCCGATAGAAAGTCATCGCGTTCGATCGCAGTCGAGGGGCCGCTGTGGGTGAGGAACTCGGCAACATCGAAACCGATGCCGCCGGCACCGACGACGGCCACCCGCTCTCCGGCCGGCTTTTCCTTTTCGAGCACATCGATATAGGTGAGCACCATGGGGTGATCGATTCCCGGAATCTCTAATTGGCGTGGTGCCACGCCGGTGGACACCACGATGTCGTCGTAACCGGTTTCCAGCAGTTCCTGTGCCGAAATCGAGGCGCCAAGGCGAATCGTCACCCGGCTGAGTTCCAATTGGCGCTTGAAGTACCGCAGGGTCTCATGGAATTCTTCCTTACCGGGGATTCGGACGGCCAGGTTCAGTTGTCCGCCGAGCCGGTCGGTCTTTTCGAACAAGGTGACCCGGTGCCCGCACCCGCCGGCCACGGCGGCAAAGGACAAGCCGGCTGGGCCGCCGCCCACCACCGCGATATGCTTTCTGCGGCGGGTCGGCCGGTAGACGATCTTGGTTTCGTGGCAGGCCCGGGGGTTCACCAGGCAGGAGGTCATCTTGCCAAGGAAGATATGATCCAGGCAGGCCTGATTGCAGGCGATGCAGGTATTGATTTCATCCGCACGTCCCGCAGCGGCCTTGTTGACGAATTCGGGGTCCGCCAGAAACGGCCGCGCCATGGAAACCATGTCGGCATCGCCGCGGGCCAGCGCCGCTTCCACCAGCTCAGGCGTGTTGATTCGGTTGCTGGTGATCAGTGGAACCGCAACCTCCCCCTTCAACTTGGCCGTCACCCAGGTGAAGGCGCCTCTCGGCACCATGGTGGCAATGGTCGGTATGCGGGCTTCGTGCCAGCCGATACCGGTGTTGATCAAGTTAGCACCGGCGGCCTCGATCGCGCAGGCCAGCGCCACCACCTCGGCCCATGAACTCCCCCCTGGCATCAGGTCCAGCATCGACAGACGGTATATAATCATAAAGTCCGATCTTACGGCGGTGCGAACTTGCCGGACGATTTCGATTGCAAAACGGATGCGGTTTTCGAAAGAGCCTCCCCATCGGTCCGTGCGCTGGTTGGTGGCCGGTGCAATGAACTGGTTGATCAGGTAGCCTTCCGATCCCATGATCTCGACCCCGTCGTAGCCGGCTTTTTCAGCCAGTTCGGCGCAGGCGACGAAATCCTGGATTTGGTGTTCGACTTCGTCCTCCGTGAGAGCGTAGGGTTTGAAGAGGTTGACCGGAGCCTGGATAGCGGAAGGGGCGACCAGTTTCGGGTGGAAGGCATAGCGGCCGGTGTGCAGGATCTGCATGGAAATTTTGCCGCCCGCCTCATGGACCGACTGGGTGACGATCCGGTGATTGTGCATCTCTTCTTCGGTGGTGAGTTTGGCGGCGTTTTGCGCCACACAACCGGCTTCATTGGGGGCGATGCCGCCGGTGACGATCAAGCCCGCTCCGCCGGACGCCCGTTCGGCATAAAATGCCGCCAGTCGTTGAAAACCGTCGGGCGCTTCCTCGAGGCCGGTATGCATCGATCCCATGACGACCCGATTTTTAAGGGTGACAAACCCAAGGTCAAGAGGAGCCAGCATGTGAGGGTAGGGCATCGGATTCATGTGAGACGCTCCAAATGGTTTTCGCAATGATGCCGTCGCTCGGCAGCTTCTGTTCCCTATCGACAATTCCAGAAGTCGGGGGGGATGTCAATCCCGCTATGGCGTTTCCCAGGCCGAATTTCGGTTGTAATATTTATTTATCCTGATATCGTAAAACCGTAGGCGATGCACACTATAAAAGTACAAGCCGGTTTTCAAGCCGTGCCACATTTAAAGGAGGCTGGGTATGACAGAAGAGAACATCTATGATCTTATCATTATCGGCGGCGGGCCGGGAGGGATGTCGGCCGGAATATATGCGATGCGGGCGGCCCTGAAGACCGTCCTGATCGAAAAGGGTCTCCCGGGGGGGCAGGTGGCGATGTCGGCCGAAGTGGAAAACTACCCCAGCTACGTAAACATCAACGGCAGCGAGCTGTCCGAAAAATTTGTCCAGCACGCCAAATCCTATGGCATGGAGATGATCACCCGTGAGGTCACGGACCTTATACCAGGACTCGATTATCACCGGGTCCAATTGGACAACGGCGACGTGCTGACGACCCACGCCGTCATTCTGGCCACCGGCGGCACTCCTCGCAAACTGAATGTTCCGGGCGAAGATGAGTATTACGGCAAAGGCATATCTTATTGTGCCGTGTGTGACGGCTTTTTTTTCAGAAACAAGACCGTCGTCGTCGTCGGGGGCGGTGACACCGCGGCCGAAGAAGGGCTCTATTTGGCCAAGCTGTGCCGTCAGGTCTACCTCGTGCATCGACGGGATCAACTGCGGGCCGGTATGATTCTCCAACAGCGGGTCAAAGCCGAGTGTAAAATGGAGGTCATCTGGAATACGGTCGCCACCGCCATCAAGGCCGACGCGGAGGGGGTCACCGCCATTGAGCTGAAGGATGTCAACAGCGGTCAAAAAAAGGAACTGGCTACCGACGGGGTTTTTATATTTATCGGCTTCGATCCGAACAACCAGTTGGTACCGGCCGGCACTAAAATGAATGCCGACGGTTATGTTGTCACCGACGACAAGTGCGAGACCAACACCCCTGGCATATTCGTTATCGGGGACTTGAGAGAAAAATACGCCCGTCAGATCGTTATTGCAGCCGCAGACGGCGCCACCGCCGCCCTGGCTACCGCGCACTATGTGGAGGTCAGGAAAGCGGCGGCGGCCGGCGATACCTGCGAACTGCCGGAAGCATTGCTTCAGGGAGCATCCTGAACCCCAAGGTGAAGCGTTTTATCGTTAAATTTTTGCTCATGGCGGTTATGCTTGTGGGACTACCGCCGTTGGGTGTCTGGCTGGCGGGATATCCCCTGCCCGGATACTTCGAGTTTCCACCCCGATCCCGCACTATCGAGCATGCGCCCTTTTATTGGACGATTTTCAGCGCCTATGCGGTCTTTATCGCCGCAACCGTCGGGCCGCTCCTTTTGCGGGCGGTTCGATCCGACCGCCGTAAACCGCCCGGGGCGGCCGTAGCTTCAGCTTTTCCCTGGTGGGGCTGGGTGGGGGTGGTGGCCGGTGTGGCCATGTGGGTGCTGGCCTGGACCCGGTTTGAGTGGTTTGCCAGATTCCAACCCCACACCTTCGCCCCTCTGTGGCTGTGTTACATCCTGGTGGTCAATGCGTTGAGCTTCCGCGGAACCGGCCACTGTCTGATGACTTCCCGTCCCCTGTACTTTCTGGCACTTTTCCCTGCCAGTGCCGTGTTCTGGTGGTTTTTCGAGTATCTCAACCGATTTGTGCAGAATTGGCACTATGCCGGCTCGTGCTTCGATGCCTGGGAGTATTTCTGGTATGCTACCCTGCCTTTCGCCACCGTTCTTCCGGCCGTCCTCTCGACGCGGGAGCTGATCCGGCCACTGTCCTGGCTGCAGAACGGTTTCCGGCATTTTATAAAACTACGCTGTCGCCGGCCGCGCCTGCTGGCCGTCGGCGTGCTGATTCTGGCCGCGGCAGGCTTGACCGGTATCGGCGTGTGGCCCGACACGTTATTTGCGCTGCTCTGGATTGCTCCGCTCTTGATCATCCTGTCACTGCAGTCCCTGTTTCAGGCGCCGAATCTTTTGACCGAGGTCACTGCGGGAGACTGGCGGACGGTTATCTCGAGTGCACTGGCAGCGATCATCTGCGGCTGGTTCTGGGAAATGTGGAATGCCGGCAGCCTGGCCCATTGGACTTACAGCATTCCCTACGTCCAACGATTCATGATTTTTGAAATGCCGGTTCTTGGATATGCCGGATACCTGCCCTTCGGCCTGGAGTGTGCCGTTATCGGTGAATTAATCGATTGGTCTGGGCCAGGGGTTCAACGTTCAGCCCAGCCGCTGGCCTGAAAAGCACCCAGTTTTATCGAAGAGGAAACGTTTACGTTTTGTGAAAAATTCCAAATCGCAAATAACAAATAACAAACAAATCACAATGACCAAAATTCAAAATGTCAAACCTGTTTGACTTATTGTATATTGAAACTTGGAACCTAAACCAACACTGCCGATGGTCATTGTTATTTACCCACGCTTGAAATATCGAGCAGCGGGCGACAATGGATAAGATATTTTATGTGTGAATAGACATTAGTGGTGAGGTCAGCACGTTGACGTTTATTGTCATTCCAGGAGTTAAAGGAAAAGTATTCAGACCGGAGGAGCGCTTCGATCTTCCGAAAAAACACCCCTGCAAGAATTGCTTTTCCTGCCAACTGTGCAGCGATGATCGCTGTACCCTTTGTCGTACCTTGCAACCCTGTGCAAAAGAGATCCGGCCGCCCGGCGACACCGAAAATGGCTGACCCCGCAAACATTCGCCATCTCCAACAAGTATTCCTTGCCGAGACTCTGAGTGGCGGTTACTTGGACAAATGATCCCAGAAAGATCGTGCCCTATTCCGTGCGGTTTCTTCTCGATGAGACGCCGCCGGCGTCCTGGCCGAGGTGCCGCGCAGACGGGCTATCCGCTCTTCAAGCGGGGGGTGGGTCGAGAAGAGGCGCATGAGGTTCCGGCCGGACAGCGGGTTGACGATCAGCATATGAGCCGTTGACGGACTCGCATTCATGGGCAAGCGGCCTGAGTAGGCGCCGAGTTTTTCCAAGGCGCTGGCCAACCCATCCGGGTTGCCGGTGATGGCTGCACCGGAAGCGTCGGCCTGGTATTCCCGTGACCGTGATATGGCCATCTGGATAATCATGGCCGCCATAGGGGCCAGGATAGACATGACGAGCAAGCCGACAATTCCCGATCCACCGCTGTTTTCATCATCACGGCCACCACCAAAGATCATGGACCAACGTGCCATGCTGGCCAGCAGCATGATCGCTCCGGCCAGGGTTGCCGCTATCGAACCGATCAGAATGTCGCGGTTTTTGACATGCGCCAGCTCGTGGGCCAGGACGCCCATGATCTCCTGCCGGTTCATGAGCCTCAAAAGACCGTCGGTGACCGCCACGACGGCATTTTCCGGGTTGCGGCCCGTGGCAAAGGCATTGGGTGCCTCAGAGGGTATGATGAAGATTTTCGGCATCGGCAGCCCGGCGGTTTGTGTGAGTTTGCCGACCATCTCGAAGATTTCAGGTGCTTGCTGCGGCGTGGCTTCCCTGGCAC
>JBDNAO010000194.1:0-4380 GCA_039768375.1 Desulfobacterales bacterium
ACCCCTCGCGGGCCGGAGCCGTGTGCCGGCTATTCGACACCGCCGGATTCGGGACCGTCGCCATGTCGGCGCTTTCCGGCTGGATTCCGAAACGGCGCATCGAGGTGGTGGTCATCGACACCTTCGGAATTCTCAAAAAGCTATACGCGCTGGCCAATGTGACCCTGGTGGGCGGAAGTCTGCTGAAAATCCGTGGCATCGGGGGACACAACCCTCTCGAACCGGCGGCGTACGCCAAACCGATCCTGTTTGGACCCCATATGCACAACTTCGGGGAGATTTCCGCCAAGTTGACCGGAGCCGGAGGTGCCGTCCAGGTGACCGATGCCCATGCACTTCACGTAACCGTCAATGACCTTCTCGAAGACCCCAAGCGCGCGCAACGGATGGGGCAAAACGCCCGTCGCGTTTTCGACGCCAACAAGGGGGCCGTGGCGCGGACAGTGGCGATCGTCACGGCCCGATTGGCATCGGGGCCTCAAACACCGAACGGGACCGCAACCAACCTGCCGCGTGGAATGTGAGGTCCGCCGTCGATTGACTTTTATCTGTTTTTAATTTAATCTCACCCACTTAAAATAACCGACGCGGCTATGTTATATTTCCTCGACACATCGATATGGATAAACTGAACGACATCACCTTTCGCATCATTGAAAAATTTTTTTACCTTCTCGGCAGCCTTCCCCGCGAGCAGGCACACCGTCTGAGCGATCTGCTCGGCCATCTGTGGTTCCGGGTCGACATCCAGCACCGGCGCGTGGCCTTGAACAACCTGAACCGGGCGTTCGACCGGGAAATGGGGCCGGCTGAGATCGAAGGCATTGCCCGCCGGGTGTTCAAGAACCTCATCCTTGTTCTGTTCGAAACCGGTTGGTGCCTACACCTGCGCCCGGAAGACTTCGACAGGTTTTTTAAAATCAAGAACCGGCTCTCAGGCAACGAGAATGACCTAAAGAGTAAAGGGGTATTGATTCTGACTGGCCACGTGGGCAACTGGGAACTGACGCCCATCATTTCGGCAATGACCGGACATACGGCCAACGTTCTCTATCGGCCAATGGATTATGAGCCCCTCGAACGATTCTTCGCCCAGAACCGAACGCGTTTCGGTGCCAAACTGATATCCAAGGACAGGGCGTTGCTGCGGGTGTTCAAAGCGCTCAAACGGCAGGAGTCGGTCGTCATGCTGCTGGATCAAAACGTCGGCTGGCACAAGGGCGTATTTGTCGATTTTTTTGGTCGGCGCGCCTGCACCAGCTATGGGTTGGCCTTCATTGCCCTGAAGACCAACGCACCGGTTGTCCCTGTCTTCGTTGTGCGCGATGCCGACGGCGCCGGCTTCACGGCCGAAATCGGTCCCGAGATACCCCTCATTAAAACCGGGGACCACCAAAAAGACCTGGAAGAAAACACCCAACGCTATAACGATGCCCTTGAAGCCGTTATCCGACGCCACCCCGATCAATGGTTCTGGGTGCACAGACGCTGGAAGACACGGCCCTACAGCCCTTGGCCGAGAACGGACCATGCCTAATGATTCACTCGATGCACATCATCGGCAGCCGGCAACTGGGCGGTGCCGAACAATTTTACATGCGTTTCGTACGCGCCATCGACCAACGCGGGCTGAACGTACTGGCCGTCAACCGGCCCGGTTGCCCGGTCAACGCGGCGATGAACGAAACCGTGCCCCAGCAGACCGTCCCCATGCGCAACGGATGGGACCTTCTGTCGGTTATAAAAATCCGACGCCTGATCCGCAACACCGGACCACTGATCGTCCAGACCTACATGGGACGCGCCACCCGGTTGACCCGCCTGCCGCGCGACTCGGCGGCAATCCACGTGGCGCGATTGGGCGGTTATTTCAAAATCAAAGGCTACTACCAACACGCCCACGCCTGGGTGGGCAACACCCGCGGCATTTGCGATTACCTGATCCGGGAAGGCCTGGCCGCTGACCGGGTATACCACATCGGTAATTTTGTGGAACTGTCCTCTCCTCCCGCTGAAACCGACTTGCAGGCGAGGCGGCAGTCGCTGCAAATTCCTGCAGATGCCGTGATTCTCTTTTCGCTGGGACGGTTCGTCGACTATAAGGGTTTCGACGACCTGCTGTCGGCCTTTGCGCAGGTACCGCGCGACATTCACGGCCGACCGGTAATTCTGGTCATCGCCGGGGACGGACCGTTGAACAAATCGCTGCACCAGCTGGCCCGGCAGCTGGCCCTGACGCCCCGCCTGCGGTGGATCGGCTGGCAAAACGACCCCGGTCCCTATTACGATCTGGCCGATGTGTTTGTGTGCCCGTCACGTCATGAACCTTTGGGAAATGTCATCCTGGAGGCCTGGGCCCACCGGCTGCCGGTCATCACCACTCGTACGCTGGGGGCACTGGAACTGGTTGCCGAAGAAGAAAGCGGTCTGCTGGTCGAGATCCGGGACCCGGCAGCTCTGGCAGCCGGCATGACGGCGCTGGTTGAAGCAGGGCCGGCGGCATGGCAGAATTTGGCCGCCAACGGTTTGGCATCATTGAAGCAACACCACACTGAAGAGGCCGTGCTGAAAGATTACCTGAACCTGTATGCCGAATTGCAGCCCGGCACTGCCGATGGAAAATAATGTGCAGAGGCCGTCTATCTATATGAAACGTATTCTCATCATTCGAACCAGTGCCATTGGCGACATCGTGATGGCCTCCCCGATGATACGCGTGCTGCGGGAAGCCTGGCCGCGGGCCACTATCGCCTGGCTGGTGGATCCATCCGTGCGCTGCTTGCTGGATCACCATCCGGCGCTGGACGAGGTGATTTGTTGGTCCAAAGAACAGTGGTGGCAGCTCATAAAAAATTTCCAATATTTGCGACTCTGCGGTGACATCACGGCCTTCTCCCGGGATCTTAGGCAGCGGCGATTCGACCTGGCGCTCGACGTCCAGGGGTTGCTCCGAAGTCGGTTGCTCGCCTGGTTGTCCGGGGCCACCGAGCGGGTCGGATTCGAGTCGCGGGAACCCGGCAACCATCTGATGACCCGAATTGTTTCCCGGGGACCGAGCAGCAAGGCAATGAGTTCCGAATACCGCCATCTCATGCACACCCTGGGACTCGATCCGGGACCATTCGCACCAGAAATCCTGCTGTCGCCATCGGATCGCGATGCGGCCCGGCAAATCCGCGAGAACCATGGTCTTAAAAATCGATATGCGGTGCTGTGCCCCTTTACGACACGGCCTCAAAAACACTGGATCGAAGCGCGCTGGGTGGAAACGGCCACGCGCGTGGCAACCGAATTCAACCTGACGATCGTGCTTCTCGGCGGACCGCAAGACGCCGCAGCCAGCCGTCGAATCCGGAGCCGAACCGAAGTCAAAATTGTTGATTTTACCGGCCAAACAACATTGGGACAGGCCGCCGCCGTGGTCGAACAGGCCGCCTTGGTGATCGGGGTCGACACGGGCCTGACCCATTTGGGAACGGCCTTCGCGCGCCCGACCATCGCCCTTTTCGGCGCGACCTGCCCCTACCTGACCACGTCGAATTCACGGACGATCGTGGTGTACAACCAACTGACCTGTTCGCCGTGCAAACGTAAACCGACCTGCGCCGGGCGGTATGATTGCATGAAGGCCATCGGTAGCGACGATGTCTACGGAACCGTTCGCCGCCTAATGGAAAATTGAGCGCCGGAGATGCACATTCTTCATTTAGAAACCGGCCGCAACCTCTATGGCGGGGCTCTGCAAGTACTTTACCTGCTACGCGGCCTGCGGGAAAAAAGGGTGGAGAATATTCTGGTCTGCCCCACAGGGAGCGACATCTGCCAGGCCGCCGCTCCCTATGCCGATGTGCGGGCCATGCCGATGAGAGGAGAACTTGACCTCCCTTTCGGGTTGCGACTCGTGCGGCTTATTCAGGCTTGCAGGCCGGATGTCATTCACGTGCACAGCCGCCGCGGCGCCGACCTCTGGGGTGCGCTGGCGGCCCGGAGCAGGGGTGTTCCGGCGGTCATTA
The DNA here is from genome assembly GCA_039768375.1 of Desulfobacterales bacterium. Lineage (GTDB taxonomy): Bacteria > Desulfobacterota > Desulfobacteria > Desulfobacterales > SG8-13 > JARFQH01. Next base: position 4,014 of record JBDNAO010000194.1, read on the forward strand.
CCCGACGGGTCGACAACCCCGAGCCGGCCCTGGTGGCCCGTGTGAAATACCGGTTTTACGACCGTATCGTCACCATTTCAGAAGGCATTCGGCGGGTGCTGCTTTCCGAGGGCATTCCGAAAGATAGGATCGTCTGCGTGCCGAGCGGGGTGGACCACCAGCGCTATAGACAACCGTGCGACAGGCGCTGGTTTCAGCGGGAATTCGACCTGCTGCCGGCGCATCGGACCATCGCCATGATCGCCCAGTTCATTCCCCGCAAAGGGCATCGCATGTTGGTTGAAGCCGCACGGCAAATCCTGGTCAGCTGGCCCGACGCGCGGTTTCTTCTATTCGGCAAAGGTCCGCTTGAAAAAGAAATCCGGCG
>JBDNAO010000195.1:0-8121 GCA_039768375.1 Desulfobacterales bacterium
CTCCGGGAGCATCTATGCGGGCTTTACGGGGCATATTGTTTAAATATCAAATTATTCATCTGATGTAAATATATAAATAGAACGGACGTCCCTGTTTATACTCGGCCTTATACGAAAAACCGCGAACTACACGCCGTCAGCTCCACTGGCTTGTTCGCATATTTTACCTACTTTTTAAATAGCTTTTAAGATCTCGGTAGTAATTTTTATGTGGGCCAATCATAATTAGCTCCAGGTCTTCGCCAACAAACCGATAAGCTAAAAGAAATTGAAGCGTATGGATTTTGAATTTATGGATATAAACTCCGCGGAGGTCTCCCTTCTTTTCAGTACCGATAGAAGGATTATCAATAATTTTTCGGATATGATCATCTAATTTCTTTTTTTCTGATTTTGTGAATTTTTTGACTTTCCGTTCAAATGAGCGGGATTGTATGACTTTCATGGGAGCTTATCCAAACTTATATTCTGAAAATTCTCCGTGTTCCAATTCAGCAAGGCCAATTAAAATTTCCTTAATTAAACTATAGGTCAGTTCCGGGTTTTCTTCAGCACATTTTCCGATATTTGCCCAGTGCTCAATTTGGCCGGTTACAGATCGTTTATCGATTTTACTGTATATTTTGGCTTCTCGAACCAATCTATCAGATACTCGAACTGCGGTAGTCATTATAGATACCTCCTGCAATTAATATTTGAATATTTGTATCTAATATAAAACATAATGTTGCATATTGCAACAAATTTTTAGGCGATTGGAAAGATCATTTAGAGGGCGAACGTCCGCAAATAAGCTGCGTGCCAAATTCCTTTCGAACAGGCACGGCCTTTACGGTAAACCGCCCAGCTTTTCACGTCAGCTTGATTTGTATTGTTAGGGCGCGTAGTATGATCCGACACCGGCTTGAACTATGCGGATACACCTGTCATTGCCTGATCCATCGCCGCACGCGCAGCTGCGAGGGTTTGTGCATCTGCCAGTTCCGGACGACCCGACCCATACGGCGGCTGCGGTGCGTATTCCATAATCAGTTCGATGACTCGCCCCATACTCTCTCCAGCCCATTGTCCCGCCACTGCGATACCGAAGTCGACACCCGCCGTGATGCCACCTCCGGTGAGCCGATTGCGATCGACGCAGACGCGTTCGTCGCTGGGCTCAGCGCCAAATTGGCTCAACTCTTCCCGAGCACCCCAATGCACCGAAGCGCGGTAGCCTTGCAGCAATCCAGCGGCCCCTAGCAGCAGGGAACCTGTGCAGACACTGCACACCCAGCGGGCGCGCGACCCGCGATCAGCTAAAAAGGCGATTGCCGCAGAATCGCCCAGAAGGTCCAATGTGGGCTTCGCACCACCGCAGACAAAGAGGACGTCTGGATCAGTCCAAGCATCCTCAAAACTGTTCGTCGCGTGTACGGTGAGGCCGCAGTCCGTGGGTACCGCACCGGAACGATGCCAAACGTACTGGACTTCGTAGTCTGGCAAGAAACTCCACGCCTGGAGGGGACCAACCAAGTCCAACAGAGTCATTCCTGGATATATCAGGGCCAATACTTTCATTTCACGTCCTCCTAAAAATTAGAAAAATTATTCTTTGGCCATCGTCAAACAAAGAACTCAGGCTCAGGCCGATAGCGCCCTATCGCCACGCATCACCGGACGCAAAAAACAGAGCGAGGAACGAGCGCCGCTTTTTGCGATCCGAGTGAATGCGATTGTTAGCTTAAAACCTTCGATCAGTTGACTCGTTTGATTGCAGGTGGGAACCACTCACCTGTTTTGACGATGTCTTTCGGTACATATGCCCTAAAGGTTAGAGAAAACCCTTTACCTGCTATAGCGGGTAACCAATTAGATTCCGGAATATCCAATCCAGGCTTTGGCGATACTAGAATTTTCAGCGAACCGTCCTTGCCGGTTACCAGAGGGGAGCCGCTGTTGAAGTTATATCGATTCAGCGGGTTGGCAACAACCCGGTAGTCAGGCACATCCACCAGGATCACAGACCAGTACCCATCCACGGCCTTGTCCGGCCTGTCGGATGCCGGGAAGTCGATGATATACGTATTGTCACCATTTAGCGGTTTACCCTCAGAGTCCAGGGTGCCGACGAAATAAATGACTTCATCGTTGGTGTTCGCCCAGATGCCGACCAGGTTTGCGGAACTGCGAATCCAGTAATTGGATCCATAACTGCCCGTCCCCAGGGTGCCCAGCCAGTTATTTTTGAATTTCCCCGATTTGGTGACCGAAAATTTGAGGAAATAAGGAACCACCTCCGTCTGGATCAACGTATCCAGAGCATCACGCCGGGAAGGGTCGGCAGCTACTTCCGCCAAGACACGAACCTTACACTTAAGCTCGCCTGCTACGGGCGATACGTCCTGGGCGCTGCTCAGAACTTCCTCTATGTTGTCAAAGATCTCAACGCCTAGCAGTTCCTTGTTGTTGAAGTGTGCCATGGGAGCGATAGGTGGGACAGCCGGCTTGCCAAGCGCTTTGAGTGTAAACTGTCGTTGCAGGGCTACGGCACCCTCATTGTCGTTTTTCAATTCAACGCGGGCCAGCATCTTGGCCTTTTGGGAGTGTAGTTCGACTCGGGTTGCGCCATCCGGCACCTCAGCCGTTGATCCAGGCGCAACAAAAGCGAACTTGCCATGGGGTTGCGAGGGGTAGTTTCGCTCATTGATATTGGTGATAACCTCGCCCCATTCGTCCAGAATCTGGGCGGTATAGTAGCGGCCTATTACTTCAGGAACGGTCAGTAGGGCCGGAGTCTTTTCATCAACCCCTATCCATGCTTCCAGGTAAGCCACATCGAGATTGGGGTTGACGAAATCAGCTGAACCCACAGGGTTGTATTTAATGAAATTGTAGTCTACCCCCTCTTGTCTGAGATCGGTCTGCTCCTGTCTGATGACCAGAGCACGCCCCATGAGATAGACGTATGCGTCCCTGATTGCCTGCACATCCGGCAAACAGTCTTCTGCGAGTGGAGGAAGTCTATATTCACCGGTCAATGCGGCCTCTTTGGGTATGTACATTCGGCAGATAACGTAAAAATTGCCCTCGGGCGCCGGCAGCCAATTGGACTGCATTTCTGCACCCGGATCTTCATGCTGAATATGGAGGGTCAATGAGCCATCATCATTGAGTTTCAAGCCCTTTGTCCTGTCACCGATGGAATAGCGTTTGAGGGGATTGTGCACCATGAGGCGGGTATCTGAGTGATACATCGTTATCGACCAGAACGAATTGACCGGAGGAAGTTTACCGGCCGGAAAGTGAAGGGTGTATTTCTTGCTGCCGGTTAATGGATTGCCTTTGTCGTCGGTTTCGGCAATCGGGTAGAGTGCCTCTTCGGGGTTATGGGTGTAGATGAATTTCCAGGCGACAGCAGAACGGAACAGATAATCGGTGCCGTAATTACCCATGGGAGGCGTGTATTCCCATCCTTCTATTCTCTTGCCGAGGCTGTTGCCGCGCTCTTCTATTTTCGCATGTCCGGCGGAAATGCCTGCCTTAATGGCCTCCTGGATCTCCGGTTGAAAATCCGCCAGCTCGAATTTGAGACCGGGGCCGACATTGATCCTGGATAACCGCGCCATGAGATCCGCCTCCTCAAGCGTAGGATACTGCCACTCAAGAAACTGGTTCAGGTAAGAGAGCAGCTTCGGCTTTGCATAGAGCATCTTCGCACTGTATGGCGGGAAATCGATTTCAGGTGCAGGCTTCGGCGGAGTCGTTCCCAGAAATGCGCTTAACGGCTGCAGTTTGAGTTTATCCTGTACAGCGGCCACATTGGAGATATCTTCTGTCCCGTTGACCGCTGTACGCGTAGCCAGGGCAACGAAGTGGCTCCTTGAGACAATAACCCTGTCGAATTTATCAGCAGGCAGTGAGCCTTTGTACGTGGGGCCGACAAGCACAAAAACTCCGCCATCACGCCCGGTTTTCCGCGTTCCGATGTAGGCGAAGTTATCGGTGAACATGTCAACCAGCTGAATGGAAAAATAACGCTCTCCAGTGGGAGGTACGGAAATGACCAGCGGCTCGGTGCGCAAATCGGCCCAGGTGGTAGAGTACAAGGTGTCATTATTGGCGCTGACTACAACCTTGTAATCCGGATCAAACAGTTTGCGGGCATGCAGATAATTGTTGAAACCTGAATATTGCGGTGACTTCTCATAAACACTCATCCCGAAGATGGCCTTGTAGTTTTCGGCGATTCCAAAGCCGTAGATGTAGGCCTCTTCTGCAAGTGTCTTTGCCTCCTGTATTGTGAGATCGTCCGCTGTCGATAACAAATTGCGGGAATATCGAATCATATCATCTCCTTTTTCGAGGTTCTTTTGTTGAGCTAACCTAGATTTAGACTGCCGAATAGCCGCATTATATTACGGCTGATTAGCAGACGAAATGGGATTAGACGGCCAATTAGCCGTCTAATCCCTGCATATGACTGTTTAGATGGCTATTTAGCCGTCTAATAATTTAACTATTAGCAAAATATACCTTATGTTGTGAACAAATGTTAATATTTCTTGCTTTTTAGGTCTGTTTTTGGAACCGTAACACTTATTTCCACTAACTGCCAATATGTTGTTTGCGTACACAAGTCAATGAAATTATACAAATATTAAAAGGGATTGGGGGGTAACATGAAGGACTTGACGGATGAATCAAATCGGCCTTTAACGTCATCAGGCAACACTGAACACCTTTCCAAACCACGTCTGATCGATCGAGTCCGCGAGGTCATCCGCTGCAAACACTACAGCAAAGGATGTTGATTTCGGCTACCGGCAGATTGTGGTTCGGGTCACAATGATGTCTCCACCACCATGATCTACACCCATGTGTTCAACCGGGGTGGCAAGGGGGTGCAGAGCCCGGGCGATAATCTTTTCAACAATCAAGGGAGAACATTGCCATGACATCGGATCTTACCCCCAGGCAACGCAGTGTGCTGGATTTCATCGTTGCTTTTCAGCAGGAGCATCGTATGGCACCCACGGTGCGCGAAATCTGCGCCCATTTGGGGTTGAGCGGCCCTGCGGGCATCCATCGCATTCTGGGAGTGCTCAAGGAAAAGGGCTACATCCTCTCCGAGCCGGGCAAAAAACGTTCCTGGCGGTTCAGCAAGGAGAACTCGGGCCAGGGCATTGCCCTGGTCGGCAGCATTGCCGCCGGCGTCCCCCTGGAGGCCATCGAAAACTTCGAAGAGGAGCTGGCCATATCCCCGAAACTGTTCGGTTGTGATCATTGCTTCGGATTGCGGGTCAGCGGTGACTCAATGGTCGAAGCTCACATCCTTGACGGTGACCTGGCCATCATTCGGCCGCAGCAGCGGGTGGAAAACGGGGAAATCGCGGCGGTGACGGTGGACGGGACGCTTCCGGAGGCAACCTTGAAAATCGTATACCGGGAGCGGTATTCGCTGTCGCTGGTGCCGGCCAGCAGCGCCTATTCCCCGCTGGTATTCAAGGGGCCCCAGCGCCAGCGGGTGGCGATCATCGGTAAACTGGTGGGGGTGGTGCGCAGAGCCTGATCGGCCGCGCAGCACATTCATAAAATCAGCGGGTTCATCCTACCCCACAATCTGCCGGCGGATCACCGTGTCCTTCCGCCAGCGCTGGTCGTCTTTATGCGGGTAGCCGATGTTGCAGTGCAGGCCGCGGCTCTCTTTGCGGCGGGCGGCGCACTTGATGATCAGTTCGGCCACGGTGGCGATGTTGCGCAGTTCGATGAGGTCTGGTGAGACTTTGAAATCCCAGTAGTACTCGCTGATTTCGTTCTGGATGGTGTCGATGCGGCGCTGGGCGCGGCGGATTTTTTTTATCACCAGCCGAATAACGCATAAATATCTCATATTAGTTCTTGACAGATGAAATAACGAAATGTAGGAGTGCAATTCAAGGTGCCCAAAAGGGCTTAATAGGGAATCCCGTGTAAATCGGGAGCGGTCCCGCCGCTGTAACCCCGCTTCAGGATTTGAAGAAAACCTGGTCAGCCCCGTGTGCCACTGTTTCATTACAATGGAATGGGAAGGCCGCTGATCGGACGGGGGAGCCAGAAGACCTGCCAACAACATAAGCCGTGCGGCTACGAAGGATGGAATTGCGCGGTGACACTGTAGGGTCAAGAAAGCTGGGTGCAGCCCTTCAAACCACTGGTGTTTGAAGGGCTTTTTTTGTCTCCTGATACCGGCAGGAGAATTCCCCAGAGGGATCCGGGGGTATCGGCAGGAGGTCTTTCCAACGTCGCATTCTCCCGGCAGAGGATTGATTGCCCTCCGGATCCCTAACAGGACACTATGCCCACCACAAGGTCGTGGCTGCCGCCGATCTCGTTCCCGGGATGAAAGAGGTCACGCATTACTACCAAAATGGACTGCAGGGGCGATTCGGAACTGAAAAATGATGGGCGGTTCGATGTAAGGGATTGAGCGAAAAGAAAGCGCCGTTCAAAACCATGGGAAAGGGGGTGATCGATCTGAAAAAGGGCGCCATCATTTGCATTGACGGAACACTACCGGAGAATTGGACAAAAGATGATGAGGTTGTCTTTCGAAACCAGCTGACCAAATTCGATACGGTTCGTTTCATAACACCGCAAATCGGTTCCTACCTGCTGCATGGCATTTGGTTTAATATGGTTTCCAGAGGCATCACCGACCTGGTCGTCGCCATGGCGACGACCAGTGAAACCGGCCAGTTGGAGCTTAGCGGAAAGGGGTACAGGCTGCCGATGATAGGGATGAGCTGAGCGGACCCTAAAAAGGTTTAGTCGTCTGGAGCTCCATTATCAGGCCATTCAATTTTATTGTCATCGTGGATTTTCAGATCGCCTAATCGTATAGCCGTTCCGGAGCCTGCTTTCACTGCCCTGTGTAATTTTTCATCCGTCAGAATTTCATCTAATAGATACCATTTGAGGACCACACTTGCGTCAATTACCACGCTGTTCACGGCCGATCCTCCAGCAGACGCCGTGATTCCTTATACACTTCATTGGCGCGAATTCCTTCTGCCGTGAAACGTTTTCTGGTTTGAAGTATTCGGCGGTATCCCTCGAGGCGGCTCAATCGCTGGTAGTGGTCGTACGAAATGAGCACAGCCACCGGAATCCCCCTGCGGGTAACGATGATCTCGCCGTCGCTTTCATTGCTCAACTGGATCAACCGGCTGAAGTCCCGTTTGCCTTGGACGATATTGACTTTGGTCATATTGGTAATCTCCTGGAATGGTCATTAATTGTATCCATTTGATACGACCTTTATGCGATTCTGTCAAATTGCATTTTTGAAATCCGGTCTTTTCGATAAGTGGCGGCTTGAAATACACAGCTATATTTGACAGATTGACGATTCAATCGTAAATTATCAATATAAAACATCGCTTACTGACACCCTACCTGATCCGCGATGCCGCCTACTACCCGGTCATCACACTCACCGGACCGCGACAATCCGGCAAAACGACGCTGGCCCGAGCCGCATTCCCATCCCACCATTATCTCTCGCTGGAACTGATCGACCAGCGGCGTTTTGCCCAAGAAGATCCGCGGGGATTTCTAGCTGGATTGAAGGGGCCGGCCATCCTCGATGAGATCCAATACCAGTTTCATCATTTTTCTGTTGCCGCCGCACCACAGTAATTTCAACAAGCGGGTGATCAAAAGTCCCAAACTATTCCGCTGATTTGCCAAACAGTTGGTTGAGCCTTATTATCAACAATCAAGGGTTGGAAATCGAAAAAGGCGGGGAAACGTCAAGAGGCTTAGATTCTCATTCCAGCGTTTAATGTTGCTTCTTCATAGCGGGAGACAGATTCGATTCAACGATTTCCGGGGTATCACTCGACATTTAAACCCGTCATTTCGGCCTTAGTGCAGTGGTTCTCCGGGACCCATTGCGACGCCGGTCGCTGTGTGCCAGCAGGAAGGCCGCGATTTTCGCATAGTACTTCTCCAGGATTTTGCGTGAACGAAAAAGCCCCATGTGCCCGCCATCGCACAGGAGGGTTAACTTGCGCTCCGGCGGAACGGATGTGATCAGCTCCATGTGCGCGGTTGCTTGAAGCGGTGGGGCGATGGTGTCTTGCGTTCCGCCCAGTGCCC
>JBDNAO010000196.1:0-3676 GCA_039768375.1 Desulfobacterales bacterium
AGCCGGTTGAGTCCGTTAGGTTGCCGAAATCAGTCCGGAGAACAACGAGGCATGAATACCGACTCAACCGGCCTAACGGGCTAAACCGGCCTAACCGAGCTAAGGATACATGTTTACTTCCGCCAGATCCGGCCCCAGGTATGACCGTTCGTTTTCACCCAGGATGCCGAGGGAAAGGCAGATGATGGTCCACAGGTGGACGGTTTGATATTTGCCGCCGAAATGCTCTTTCAGGTCGTGGATCTGGGAATGGCAGTTGTGACAGGGGGTAATACAGTAGTCGGCGCCGGTGTGGTCGACCTGCTCGAACTTCAACCTGCCGTAATGACGGCGGGCTTCGGGAAATCCGGACTGCAGAAACCCGCCGCCGCCGCCGCAGCAAAAATTATTGGAGCGGTTCGGTGTCATATCGATGAAATTCTCTTCACCGACACAGGCTTTCACCACGAACCGCAGATCTTCGGCAATCGGATCGCCCAGGGATTTGCGCACCAGTTGGCAGGGGTCCTGCACGGTGAACTTGACCTTTAAATCCCTGTTCCAGTCAGAAGTGAGTTTGAGCCTTCCTTCGCGCACCCACTGGGCATAGTATTCGATGATGCTCTTGACTTCAAACTTGTGCTCGATGTTGAATTTTTTCAGTCCGACCCGGACCGAGAAGAATTCGTGCCCTCACTCGGTGTTGAGCCAAACTCTGCTCTTGAGTTGGTCGACCACCTCGGCCTTGATCCGAACATTCTTCTCCCAGTTTTCCAGATCGGCACAGAACAAGCAGTAGTTTTCGGCCGCCCAACCCTTGGTGCCGTACGTCCAGTCCGCACCCACCAGGTGCAGGATCTTCCACAGCGGTACCATTTCATCCGGCTCGGTGACCGGCTCGCGGGAGTTTTGATTTAAAAAGAATTCGGCCCCCTCCTTGTCGAGGGGCGCCTGCATTTGGGCGAATTCCGGCTGGGCTTCGCGATATTCTTCCAGCACGTCCTCCACCACGAACTGAAAGTCTTCTTCGGACGCCCCCATGGCACTGCAGGTTTTATGCTTGAAAGCCATCTCGCAGGAGCCTCGAATCCCCTTGGGCTGCTGATCCTTGGGCCAGCGGTTGCGTACATTGAACACCAGCTGGGGGATGTCGATTTTCATTGGGCAGGCGTAAACGCAGCGCTGGCACATGGTGCACATCCAGGCCCAGTTTGAATTCAACACCTCTTCGTCGAGACCGAGAGCCGCCAGGCGCAAAAATTTTCGGGGATCCATATCCTCCAACCCGGTGGCCGGACAGCCGGATGCACACAGGCCACAGGTCAGGCACGCATTGAGGTTGCCGCCGTCCGGCAGCAGGGCCATCAGCTCGTCCTTGAATGTGGAACCTTCTTTTTTCTTGATCACGATTACCGGTGATGACATCGGTTCCTCCGCAGGAGTAAAGTTATATCGGTTAAGCCCGTTGAGCCGGTTTAGCCCGTTAGGCCCGTTAGGCCGGCTCAACCGGCCGACCCGCCTCGACTTGTGACGGGCGCCGGATTCATGCCGGCGCCCTTCGGGTTCAAGTGCTAGCTGACGTTCAACAATCGCTTCAGACTTTTGGTGATCTCTTCGGCCGAAGCTGGTTTGGCGATGTAGTCGTCCGCCTCGGTCGACATTCCTTCACGGTGGGTGTAACGCGTGGAGGTGACGTGCGAAGCGACCGCCGTCAGCAGGATAATGGGAATATCGCAGTACTTGTCGTCCCCCTTGAGTTCCTTGCACACCACGTAGCCGTCCTTTTCAGGCATCATCACGTCTAGGACGATGGCATCGGGTGGATTTGACTGGACCTTTTGCAGTCCTTCGACACCGTTGTACGCCACCTCGACTTCGAAGCCTTCTTTTTCCAAATTTCCCTGCACGATGGCGGCAAAATCGGGTTCATCGTCCACGATCAGGATTCTCTTTTGTAGTGTCATGGTGTACCTCCTTATGCTCTTTATTGGTAACCGTTAATTAGCGTTTAATTGTTCACCGCCGATGCGCGGAGGACGAGAATTGCTTTTTTCCTCTGCGACCCCTGCGGCTCTGCGGTGAATTTCTCCCATATCAGTTCACGTTGGGCCGCGGGAAGAGGCCGGCACGCTCGACGATTTCCGGGACCTTCTCCTCCCACTCAATGGCCATGATGTGAAATCCGGCTACTCCTTTGACGTTCTTCAACCGCTCGATGGCTTCGACACAGATGTTGACTCCCTCCTCGGCCTGTTTTTCTTTGGGCGTGTCGGCCAGGCGCTTGACGATGTCATCCGGCACATCCATGCCCGGCACCCGATTCTTCATGTATCGCGCCATCCCGACCGATTTCATCGGGGTCAGACCGGCCAGAATGGCAACCTTTTCGTGCAATCCCCGGTCGCAGGCCTCTTTCATCCAGTCTTCGAATTTATCGAGATTGTAGATGCACTGGGTCTGGATGAATTCAGCGCCGGCGGTGACTTTTTTGGCCAGCCGCGGCACCCGGATTTCATAGGGATCGGCGAATGGATTGGCTGCTGCACCGACGAACATCTGCGGTGGCCGTTTGATCTCGTCGCCACCCAGAAATTTGCCATCGTCGCGCATGTGCCGAACGGTCTGGATCAGCTGCATCGAGTCGATATCGTGGACGTTCTGCCCCGTGGCGCAGTCTCCGAAACTCTGATGATCCCCGGACAGGCAGAGGATATTATGGATGTCGAAAGAGGCCGCCCCGAGAATGTCGCTCTGAATGGCAATCCGGTTGCGGTCCCGGGTCACCATCTGCAGAATCGGCTCCAGCCCCAGCAGTTTGAGCCGGATGCAGGCCGCCAGGCTGCACATGCGTGTCATGGACGTCTGGTTGTCGGTCACGTTGATGGCATCGACATGATTTTTCAACAGCTTCGCCTTCTCGGCAATTACTTCCGGATCACTGCCGCGCGGTGGTCCGCATTCAGAGGTGACGGCGAGGTGTCCGGCAGCCAGCATCTTCTCCAGTTTGCTCGGTGTCTTCACGTTCATAGCTTCAAGTCCTCCCTGACCACTTTTCGCGGTCCGCCCGCCCGATCGCTTGACCAGTCTTTCAGCGGGCAGATCGATTCGTATTCTTCCAACCGTCCCAAAGCTTTGAGCCGATCGATGATCAGCTGCCAGGCACAATCGACGTCTTTGTTGATTTCACACTTACCCTCAGCCGACCCGCCGCACGGTCCATTTAGAATCCGCTTGGCGCACCGGGATACCGGACAGATGCTGCCCGTGACGGCCAGGATGCATTGCCCGCAGCCCTGGCAGCGTTCGGTCCACACGCCACGCGCCTCGTTGGCGCCCATGAAAAGGGTATTGACCCCCGGGTAAACCGGTTTGGAGTGGTATTTCTCGGCGGTGAACTGGATGCCTACCCCGCAGGCAATCGACACCACCGCATCGTATTGATCGATACTGTCACGAATTTCTTCCAGATATTCGTGATCACATTGCCTTTCCAGGGTGCGCTCTCCGATATTCACCTCATGGCCCTGCTGAAGAAAGTACATCCGCAGAGCGGAGGCCAGAAGTCCGACTTCTTTTTTCCCCCCGGCTTCACAGACCGTTACGCACTCGTTACAGCCCAGGATGAGAATATTCCGGAAGTCTTTAACGGTATCAATGATCTCTTCTATCGGTTTTTTATCGGCGACAATCATCAGAT
>JBDNAO010000197.1:0-5011 GCA_039768375.1 Desulfobacterales bacterium
ATGAACCGATTCCCGAACTCAGAGCCAACGGTCTGCTCAAGGTCGACGGCCTCGTCATCTACCAAATGAAAAACTTCGGCATAAGAATACAAAAATTATAAATATTTATATATTACAGTAATTTATAATATTTTTATTAACTAATAACTTTAATATTTTTTCTCACGGATATGTTTCCCTGAGAAAAAATATCCGTGAGAAAAAATATATGCGCTTCACCCGCGTTTGCATCGATGCCTTCGGCTACGAATTACCCCTCAACGTGGTCTCCTCCGAGGACCTCGAGGACCGTCTGACGCCGCTTTACCGGGCTCTGCGCTTTCCCATGGGACAGTTGGAAACGCTGACCGGCATCCAAGAACGCCGCCTTTGGGATCACGGCTTCAAAATGGCGGAAGGAGCCGTACGGGCCGGCCGCAAGGCACTCGCCGGTTCCGGTGTCGATCCTGAAGAGATCGGCATGCTGATCTACGGTGGGGTCTGCCGCGACAACATCGAACCGGCCACCGCCTGCGCCGTTTCCCACGGGTTGAACCTACCGCCGCAGACCCAGGTCTTTGACGTGTCGAACGCCTGCCTCGGTGTATTGAACGGCATGGTCTTAATCGCCAACGCGATCGAACTGGGTCAGATCCAGGCAGGACTGATTGCGGCGTGCGAAACCTCTCGGGAAATAATCGACATCACCGTCGATCAATTGAACGCTTCGTGCGACATGAACTTTTTCAAGAAAAACATCGCCACCTTGACCGGCGGCTCGGGCGCCGTCGCGGTACTTCTGACCGAAGCCTCCCTTTCCCGCAGCGGGCACCGGTTGATCGGCGGTACCGTCCGGCACGCCAACGAACACCACAAACTGTGTTTGTGGGGAGCGGAAACCGACACGACGCCCGACGGCCGCCATTTTATCGAAACCGACTCCATGGGAATCCTCAGCAACGGTGTCCGGCTGGGAAACGACACCTTCATGGCCTTCAAGCGGGAACTCGGGTGGCCGGCGGATCAACCCGATCGGATCATTTGCCACCAGGTGGGCCGGGCCCATCAAAAAAACATTCTCGCAGCCATCGGTGTTCCTGCGGAAAAAGACTTCACCACCTACCGCTATCTCGGCAACGTCGGCTCGGTATCTCTGCCGATAACGGCCGCCATCGCGGACGACAGGGGCGTGATCCAAAGGGGCGAGCGGGTCGGGTTTTTGGGAATCGGCAGCGGCCTGAACTGCCTGATGCTCGGCATCGAATGGTGAGTCCGTTGAAACCACACAAATACAAACCCATCGATCGTTCGGCTTGGCAGCACCTTTATCCGTTCACCTCCCGTTTCATCGAGCGCGGAGGGCTGAAATACCATTACCTGGACGAAGGTTGCGGTGAACCGGTGCTCATGATTCACGGCAACCCGACCTGGTCGTTCTATTTTCGCACCCTGATCAAGGCGCTCGCGATCAACTATCGCGTCATCGCTCCGGATCACATCGGCTGCGGCCTATCGGACAAGCCCGACCTCGACCGCTACGACTATCGGCTGAAAAGCCGTATCGATGACCTGGCAAATCTCATCACCCGGCTCGACCTGAAAGAAAAAATGACGCTGGTGCTCCACGATTGGGGCGGAGCGATCGGTCTGGCGACGGCCTTGAGACGACCCGAACAGATCGGCCGCCTGGTCCTCTTCAACACGGCCGCCTTTCCGCCGCCGAATGGCAAAAAATTGCCATGGCGGTTGAGGGTTATCCGCAACACCCGGAACCTCGCCCAACCGGCCGTTCTGGGTGCAAACCTTTTCGTGCGCGCGGCGCTGCTGATGGCGTCCCGCCACCGATTGCCCCGCGAGGTTCGCGCTGGACTGGCCGCTCCTTACAACTGCTGGCACAACCGTCTTGCCACCCTGATGTTCGTGCGCGATATTCCCATCGACAGGGCCGATCCGAGCTACGAGCTGATTCATTTCTTGGACAAAAACCTTCACCGGCTCAGCGGCCTGCCGATGCTGATCTGCTGGGGAGAGCACGATTTTGTCTTCGACACAGACTATTTGCATGAATGGCGCCGGCGTTTTCCCGAAGCCGAAGTTCACACCCTGCCCGATGCCGGACACTACCTTCTGGAAGACGCACCGGACCAGATTCTTACGCTGGTGAAACGTTTCTTGCAAAGACACCCGCTCTGAATTAAGGAGAGTGTCTCGATCTTATGGATTTTGATCAACCATACGGCGGATCCGACCATTTGGAGATGACCGGTACCGGACAGCAGGAGGAAAGACCGATAAGCGGTCCAAAGCCGAAGCCGCCCGTCTGGACGCCGGCGGACGCGTCACTTTCGATCGACACCGCGCCGACCGACCAAATTTTCAATGTCGCCTCTCTCTTGAAACGTATGGCCCGCGTTCAACCCCATAAAAAAGCGGTCATCTGCCCCTTTGGCCGTGATCGCTGCGGGCGTGTGGCCTATACCCACCTGACTTTTCAGCAGCTCGATCAGGAATCGGACTACCTGGCCTGGGGCCTCGAGAGTGCGGGAATCACCCGCCGGACGCGCACGATCCTGATGGTCAAACCCAGCCTCGATTTTTTTACCCTGACCTTTGCCCTCTTCAAGGCCGGCGCCGTGCCGGTGGTTGTCGATCCGGGCATGGGGATCAAACGGATGGTCGACTGCTTCAAGCAGTCCAGCCCCTCGTCCTTTATCGGCATTCCCGCGGCGCACGTCCTGAGGATTCTGTTTCCGAGGTTCTTCGGTTCCATCAAAACCTGGGTCACCGTCGGTCGCGGCTGGCTTCCGGGCCTGCACAGCCTGAAGAACCTGGGCCGCGTTCGCCGTTCGCCTTTTCCCGCCGCCCAGACCTCCCGCGATGAAACCGCGGCCATCCTGTTCACCACCGGCAGCACCGGTCCGGCCAAGGGAGTACTCTACACCCATGGCATCTTCGCCGCCCAAATCGCGACCATTAAATCCCATTTCCTCATTTCAACCGGCGAAATCGATCTGCCGACCTTTCCCCTGTTTGCCCTTTTCGATCCGGCCTTGGGCATGACGGCCGTTATACCGGACATGGACCCCACCCGTCCGGCGCAGGTGGACCCCTTGAAGATCATCGCGGCCGTCAACGACCACGGCGTCACCAACATGTTCGCCTCTCCGGCCTTACTGCATCGTGTGGGACGCTATGGCCGGGAAAACGACGTCAAACTGCCATCCCTGAAACGGGTGATTTCGGCCGGTGCCCCGATCATGCCAGCCAATATCGAACAGTTTGCCGGCCTGCTGGACGAAGAGGGTGACATTCACACCGGCTACGGTGCCACCGAGGCCATGCCGGTGGCCGCCATCGAAGGGCGGGAAATTCTCAACGAGACCCGCTCCCAGAGCGAAAGCGGACGAGGAATCTGCGTCGGCCGCCCCTTGAGTGGCGTCGCGGTGCGCATCATCGTCATCGATGACGGTCCGATCGACGCCTGGACCGATGAAGTGGCGGCCGGAAACGGCGCGGTCGGTGAAATCACCGTCAAAGGCGACCAGGTCACCCGGCACTATTTCGAAAACCCCGCGGCCGATGCTCTGTCCAAAATCAGGGACACAGACGGTGTCTGGCACCGCATGGGCGATCTGGGTCGTTTGGACGAAGACGGCCGTATTTGGTTTTATGGTCGCAAGAGTCACCGGGTGGTTACTGCCGGCGGAACGCTATTCACCATTCCCTGTGAAGCGATCTTCAACAACCACCCTCTGGTTTACCGCAGCGCCCTGGTGGGTGTCGGCAGCGCCCCGCACCAGAAGCCGGTCATCTGCATCGAACTCGAACCGGGTCAGGGTGGCGGTAACAGAATGAAGCTGACCCGGGAGCTTTTGGATCTGGCAAGCAGCAACGAGCTGACACGAGCGATCGATACGGTGCTCTACCCGGAAGAATTTCCGGTGGACATCCGTCACAACGCAAAAATTTTTCGAGAAAAGCTGGCCCTATGGGCCGCCAAAAAAATCGCCGGAAAGAGTCTGTGAACCAACCGAATTCGTTAAAAAATAAGCGGGTCCTCGTCACCGGCGGCGGCGGCTTTCTCGGATGGGCCGTCGTTCGAAGACTGCTGAAAAAGGGAGCGCTGGTGCGTAGTTTCTCGCGCCGCTCATATCCGCTGCTCGCGGCCGCCGCTGTGGATCAGATTCAGGGCGACATCGGCGACCCGGAGGCCGTAGCCGCTGCCTGCCACGGCGTCGACACGGTGTTTCACGCCGCCGCCAAAGCCGGTGTCTGGGGGCGCGCTTCAGACTTTCACCGCACCAACGTGGTTGGGACCCGCAACGTCATTGCCGCGTGCACGGCCGCATCTGTCGAAGCCCTCGTTTACACCTCCTCGCCCAGCGTCGTTTTCGACGGTAAGGACATGGAAGGCGTCGACGAGTCGGTGCCGTATCCGGATCGCTATCCGGCCCCCTATCCGCAAACCAAGGCACTGGCCGAAAGAGAAGTGGTTGTGGCGGCTCGGACCGGCTTGAAAACCATTGTCCTGCGGCCACACCTGATCTGGGGTCCGGGTGACAATCATCTGGTACCGCGAATCATCGGGCGTGCCCGGCACCTGCGACGGGTCGGCAACGGCCGCAACCTTGTCGACACGGTCTACATCGACAACGCCGCCGATGCCCACATTCTGGCGGCCGAATTTCTGGAGACCCGGCCGGAGTTATCGGGCCGAATATACTTTATCAGCCAGGGGGAGCCGATGCCTCTCTGGGAGATGATCAACGCGATCCTTGACGCCGCCGGTCTCCCCCCGGTGCGTAAATCGATTTCCCTCCGGACGGCCTACCGGCTCGGCGCCGTGATGGAGATTCTTTACCGGTTTTTACGACTCGAAAACGAACCGCCGATGACCCGATTTGTGGCTAAAGAATTGGCGCTGGCCCACTGGTTTGACATCGGGGCCGCCCGCCGGGACTTGGGCTACCGGCCGACGGTTTCGACCGCCGAAGGGCTCCGCCGCCTGGCGCAATGGCTGGACACCTCCAGA
>JBDNAO010000198.1:0-5281 GCA_039768375.1 Desulfobacterales bacterium
CTCACTGTCCATAAGCAATGAAGAATTTTTCATGCGCCTCTGCCGTCGGTTATTGCAAGCCATCGGAAAAGTTACGGCAGACGGCTTCGTGTTTCGAGTGGATGTGCGCCTGCGGCCTTTTGGCGACAACGGCCCTCTGGCAATGAGTTTCGACGCCATGGAGCATTACTATCAGCAGCAGGGCCGCGAGTGGGAACGATATGCCTTGATCAAGGCACGCATAGTGGCCGGTGACAAGCGCGCCGGTGAAATGCTCTTACAGCGCCTGAATCCTTTTGTTTACCGTCGCTACCTCGACTTCGGTGCCTTTGAATCACTGAGAGATATGAAACAACGGATCAGTCTCGAAGTCAGTCGCCAAGAGACGACGGACAACATCAAACTGGGCCGCGGGGGCATTCGCGAAATCGAATTCTTCGGTCAGGTTTTTCAGCTCATCCGCGGCGGCATCAACCCGTCCCTGCAAGAGCGCGGCATTTTAAAAATTCTGTCGATTCTCGGTGAAGCAAACACCGTGCCCCGGACCGTGAGTATCGCCCTTCAAAACGCTTATGTATTTCTGCGAAACCTGGAGCACCGCCTGCAAGAATTTTCCGACAAACAAACCCACCGGATTCCAGCAGAAACGAGCGAAAAACAGCGTTTGGCGTTGTCCATGGGATACGAGGACCCTCTCGAATGGAACCGGCAGCTTGAAACTCAGCGCGAAATTGTGCATAAACACTTTTCTTTGCTGCTGGAATCTAAAAGCGCTCAAGAAACTGATGAAGAGCATGAGCTGAGTGCTCTCTGGCTCGGAATGCTGAAAGAAAACCGGCGCGAACGCCTGTTGACCGATCTCGGATATGAACCGCCGGCTTCAGCCTTGCAAATCCTTGAGCATCTGCAGGCCGAATTGGTCCAGCAGCCACTCGCAAAGGAAGGCCGCCAGCGCCTGGACAAACTGATGCCGTTGCTGCTCAAAGCGGCCGGCACCAGCAGTGCTCCCCTGATCACACTCGAGCGCATCAGCGGTTTGATAAAGGCCATTAACGGACGGGCGTCCTATCTGGCCCTGCTGCTCGAAAACCCCGGCATACTCGACCATCTCGTCAAGCTGTCGAGCGCCAGCTCTCTGATCGCCGCTTTTCTGGCCCACCATCCGGTACTTCTGGACGAATTGTTGGATCCACGCACCCTCTATGCCCCTCCCAAAAAGAAAGAGCTCGAACGAGAATTGCGGTTCCGGTTCGAACAGATGCCCGAGGACCTCGAATACCAGATGGAGGCGCTGCGGATCTTCAAACAGGTCAACGTGCTGCGGGTTGCGGCGGCCGATGTGACCGAAGTGCTGCCTTTGATGCGTGTCAGTGACCACCTTTCGGACATCGCCACGATAGTCATCGCTAAGGTGCTGGAGCTGACCTGGCACCACCTGGTGGCAAAACACGGCCGCCCGCCCGGTACGGTGAACGATGCGTCCAACGGCCGGGGTTTTGCGGTTGTCGCCTACGGCAAGCTGGGTGGGCTGGAACTCGGTTACGGCAGTGACCTGGATCTCGTGTTTCTTCACTCGGGGACGGAAGGCCTGACCATCGGCGGCCCGCATCCGATCGACAACCGCCAGTTTTATGCGCGCCTCGGGCAGCGTGTCATCCACATCCTGACGTCTCACACCCGGGCCGGGATTCTTTACGAAACGGACATGCGCCTGCGCCCCAGCGGCAGTTCCGGCGTTCTGGTCAGCCACATCGAGGGGTTCGGGGAATACCAGATGAAGGAGGCTTGGACCTGGGAGCATCAGGCACTGATCAGGGCCCGGGCCGTGGGCGGGGATCATCGGCTGTGCCACCACTTCGAAAGGATCCGCAAGGATGTGCTGACCTGCCCACGCGATCCGGACAAGTTGCGCGTCGAGGTGCTGGAAATGAGACGGCGCATGCGTCGCGAGCTGCTCAAGCCGCTAAGCGGTGTTTTCGACATCAAACAGGACACCGGTGGCATCGTGGATATCGAGTTCCTGGTTCAGTACCTGGTGCTGTGCCATGCCAGCGACCACCCGGAACTTCTGGAGTGGACCGACAATGTGCGCCTGATTCACACCCTGATCGACAGCGGCGTCATTCAAGAGTACGACGCACACCTCCTCAAACACGCCTACCTCATATATCGAGCCGTCGCCCACAAGCTCAGTCTGCAGGAGGAGCCCGCCCGTGTTCCGTTGGAAAGGTTCAGCCGGCTGCGTCAAAAAGTCGAAGAATTGTGGAAATTTTTCATTGATTAGGCGCCGCGGCCCGGCTTAAATCCGGTCTTTTGATTCGAAAACCTTCCAACGTGCTTTACAATCTTGTCGAAAATTTATTTTGTCCTGCCGCCATTCCTGTCGTGTTGTGACCGACCCTCATAACTGAGTTTTCACATAGGTATGAAAAAATAAAAGAGTACATTTTTGTCGTAATTTTGGGATGTATTGGACAAATTTGTAAAAACAGCGGTTGCCTACGAACGATCCGCCATTAATTTTTTTTCTCCAATGGCGCCCTTTTTCATAATATCGGAAACAATCACGACACGGGCCAGACCGACGGAGCGGCGGGTCTGGGGTATCGTTTGAGCATTTTCTCCAAATGCCTTTTCACGCAATCCCTTGATATTTTTGACTTTGTTAAAAACGACGCATTAACGGATCGGAAACCGACCTGGGGTTGCCTATAATTCACGCATAGACGTTCACCTGTAGATTGTCGAAATATTTTTTTGATCGACCGGCACGTGGCATGTCCGTTGCACAAACAAGGAATCCGAAATTTCATTCCGCAAGGAGCCGAGGTGCAGATTTCCAGAGCAATAAACAACCAGAAGAACGCAGCGAGCATGCTGCGCCAGAGAAGGGACACGCTGCTGGCGCGTCTGCCCGTGCTGGACGCGCCGGCTTTCATGGAGCAGCACACCCGGATATTGGACGAATTCCTCAGGGAAAGGTTCGAAACCAGCCTGATAGGACCTCAGTTGGGAATTGCCAAGAATCCTTATGTTTTTATAGCGTTGGGAGGATACGGCCGCGGTGAACAGTGCGTTCATTCGGATGTGGACCTGTTGTTCCTGTTTAAGAAGCATGTTCCGAAAGAGGCCGAAAGCCTGATTCAGGAAATCGTCTATCCTCTCTGGGACATCGGCTTGGATGTCGGTTATGCCACCCGCTCCCTCAAAGAGTGTGTGGCGCTTGCACGCGAGGATTACGAAGTCTTGACCCCCCTCTTGGATGCCCGTTTCATCTGCGGCGTTTCATTGCTCTACTCGGAGCTCATGGAGCAGCTCCACCGCAAAATCCTGGCCCGGCGGTCGCGCAAAGTCATCGATTGGCTGATCGAAACCAACCGCCGGCGGCATGTCGCCTTCGGGGACTCCACCTACCGCCTGGAACCGAATCTCAAGGAAGGCCAGGGCGGGTTGAGGGACTACCACACGATGCTGTGGTTGGCATGCATCAAGCATCAGCTCAAACAACCCCGCGACCTGGAATACCTTGGCCAACTGTCCCATGCCGAATACCAGAACCTGTTCCAGGCCCTCACATTTATCTGGAACGTACGCAACCGCCTGCATCTGCTGTGCGGTCGCAAGTGCGACCAGCTGCACTTTGAAAACCAGCTCAAGCTATCAAGATCTTTGAAATTTACGAAAACCAACGGGCAGCAACCGGTTGAAGTTTTTCTTGGGGTTTTGCATGGCCAGATGGAATTCATCAAGCAACAGCACCTGATGTTTCTCCACGACCTCGGTTACACGGTCAAGGGTCGATCCAGAAAACAACCGGTCAAGCAGAGCGAGGTTAAGGGCCTGGCGGTGGATCGGGATTCGCTCAGGTTCACTTCCCCCGAAGATGTGTTGCGCTCCCCCACCCTGCTGATCAACATCTTCGAGGAAAGCCTGCGCCTGAAACTGCCGCTGAGCGCGGAAGCCACTCGCATCGTCAAAGAGTTCGCCTACCTGGCCGATGGCGGCTTTATTAACGCACCTGAAACGGTTTCGGCTTTCGAACGCATCCTGATGTCACCGTCGAGGGTGTTCAGCGTTCTCGAAGAAATGCTCAGCACCGGTTTTCTGGTGAAGCTGATTCCCGAGTTTAAAAGCGTTGTCAACCGAATTCAGTATGACGAATACCACGTCTACCCGGTCGACAAACACCTGTTGCGGACCGTCCAGACCCTAAAAAACTTCGGCAACAGCGATGATCCCAACGCCAATCCCTTCTGCAGCGATCTTTACAGGAATTTGAAACGCCGCAAACTGCTGCTCTGGGCGGCCCTTCTGCATGACATCGGCAAGGGGGTCGACAGCGACGATCACTCGATCAGCGGCGCCGAAATGGTCCGCCGGGTTTTGAAAACCAAGGGGTTTTCCTCGGAAGACATCGAAACGGTTGTCTTTCTGGTTCAAAAGCATCTGTATTTGATCAAGACCGCGACCCGCAGAGACATTCACGATGAGGAAACCGCCATCACCTGTGCCCGTGAAATCGAAGACGTCGAGCGCCTGAACATGCTCTACCTGTTGACGGTCGCCGATTGCATGTCCACCGGACCCAATGCCTGGAACGACTGGACCGCCATCCTGCTGCGGGATCTTTTTTTGAAAGTGCTCAACATTCTGGAAAAAGGGGAGTTGGCATCGCGTGAGGTCGTCCGGGAGATCGAGATCAAAAAAGAACGGGTGTTGGCGGCCGTCAAAACAGATGCCGAACGCCAGAACCTGGAAGGGCTCTTCGGCTTTCTCTCACCGCGCTACCTGCTGTTTGCGACCCCGGACCAGATCCTGCAGGATATTAGCTGCTACCAGCAACTCGATGATCGCGAATTTATGTGGAACGTCACCCGCACGGCGGATTCGGATACCCGCACGGTAAAGATTTGCGCTAAAGACCGGCCGGGCCTTTTTTCCAAGATTGCCGGCATATTCACTCTGAACAATATCGACATCATCGACGCCCAGGTTTTTACCTGGCGCAACAAGGTCGCCGTCGATATCTTCGAAGTCAAGCCGCCGCCGGACCAATTGTTCGAAGAAGAACGCTGGCTTCGGGCGGAAGATAATCTAGAAGATGCGCTGGCCGGCAAGCTGGACCTGGCAGGGGCGCTGCACCAAAAAATTACCGGTTACCGGCGTAAGAAATCCCCGCTCAACAACCGACCCAA
The DNA here is from genome assembly GCA_039768375.1 of Desulfobacterales bacterium. GTDB lineage: Bacteria > Desulfobacterota > Desulfobacteria > Desulfobacterales > SG8-13 > JARFQH01. The sequence continues at coordinate 5,175 of JBDNAO010000198.1, forward strand.
CCGGATTAAGATCGACAACCACAGCTCCAGCTTTTTCACGATCATCGAAGTGTTTACCTATGATTATCCCGGTCTGTTGTTCAACATCACCGATGCCCTCTTCGCCA
>JBDNAO010000199.1:0-3111 GCA_039768375.1 Desulfobacterales bacterium
CGATTTTTCCTCTTCCCTGAAACGATCCGGTATCAGCTGACCGAGACCGACGAGAATCCCGATTGCCACGACAACGATCAGCCAACGCCGACGCTTGTGTTTCGGAGAGGCCTGGTTATCCATACCACCTCGTTTTATCGGACTGGGAGTGATTTAAGCGTCGAATTTTGCCCACCCCTTTTTTAAGACAGCAAATTCGACTTTTGCAACATCGGGGGTCTTTTGGGCTTGACATTCTGTTTTTTTCATGTGTACGTACAAACATTATGGCAGATCACGAACAAAATCGATTGAAGGGCATCTGCCGCAAGGTCGCCGATACCTGCATGGGTATACGGGTTCGCCGGGTGTCGCGTGTGGTCGGTAACCACTACGACGAGCATCTGAAGCCGGTTGGGTTGAAAGGAACACAGTTCACTCTTTTGAACGCCATTAATTTGTATCCTTCTTCAACCATCAGCAGGCTTGCCGATCTGATGCTGCTGGACCGAACGACCCTCAACCGGAATCTCAAGCCCTTGGAGCGCGAAGGCCTGATCCGGTCGGGTCACGGTAAGGACCTGCGTACGCGGACCTTGGATCTGACCCCGCAAGGTGTCGAGGTATTGCAGCGGGCGCTGCCGCTGTGGCTCGAGGCACAGTCTGCGATCGTCGACATCATGGGGGGGCGGATCCAGCGGCTGGGTGACGACCTTACGGCACTCGAAAAGCTGAGCAGCTAAACCATTCCGTCGAATCGGCGTATACACTCAAACGCTGCTTCAGCCGGTCTTTGGCGGGCCAGAACACCAAGCATCTGGTCTGACGATACCGTTGCGCCGGCGGCGGGAGAAAGGTGATGCGTCAGTTTTGCTCCTCATCGGCTGTGAAGTGGTGACACCTATTTCTGCGACGGTGTTTTTTCTTTTTTGCCACCCCGAATTCCCCTTCCGATGAATACCCCTGGAATCCTAATCTGCGGCCAGCCAACGTTTCGACAAGTGGTTGCAGACGTCGAAAAAGTCTTCCCAACGAATGAACGGTTTGCCCTTTTCCGTCAGATACCCGCAGAGTCGGTCGCGGGCGAAGACGAGATCGGCCGTCATGGCGATGTTCAGGTCGGTGATGCCGTCGCCGATGACGATCGACTGCTCGTATCGGTAAAGCCCCATGACCCGGGTTTTGGCCACCAGTTCAGTGGCGCTTTCAAAATCCGAATCAACTCTGAGAAAATCTCCCTCGGAGTTGACTTCGGCGGCGTACATAGCGTGGATGCGATTTTGAAAAGGAGCCAGTTTCGCAGACACCGACCCCATGAGCCCACCGGAAACCACCATCAAGGGAACGCCGTTAAAATAGAGAAAGTCGAGCAGTTCCGAGAACCCCTTCCGGATCGGCTTGTCCTTTACGTAGTCCAAGACCTGCGGATACCGTTTTGACGGTATCGATTCGACCAGACGACGCACGGCCTCTCCGAGGGTGATCTTCCCTTCGATCAGCAGGTTTTCCGTCGCATCATACGACTCCGCCGCAAAGCGCTTGAGCATCCCCACGAAAGTCTCTTCAGCCGTGATGGTCCCGTCGAAATCGCAGAACACGATGCGCTTGTATGTTTTCGATGGCGTCATGAACTCTTAACCCGCTAGCGCCCGGTCGATATCGCCGATCAGGTCGTCCACATCTTCGATACCCACCGAGAGCCGGAAAAGGCCGTCGGTAATTCCCAGTTCCGCCCGTTCGGCGGGCGATAGTTTGACGTGGGACGTCACGGCCGGTGCACAGATGATGGTTTCCACCCCGCCGAGACTCAGGGCCGGCCGGATCAACTCGAGGCCGCGAACGAAGCGCTGCGGGTCGATCCGGTTCTCGTCCAGTTCAAACGAGAGCATGCCGCCGAAACCGCGCATTTGCCTGCGGGCGATGTCAAAACCCGGGTGGGTTTCGAGGCCCGGATAGTTGACACGCCGGATGAGGGGATAACCGCTCAGATGCCGGGCAATGGTCAGGGCGTTCTTGTTCTGCTTGTCAACCCGGAGGCCCATTGTCTTGAGACTTCGTTCGAGCAGGTGACAGGTGCTGGCGTTGAGGCTGCCGCCGAAGTTGATGGCCGACGATTTTATCCGTTCGATGAGTTCCCGGGAACTCAGAACGGCCCCGCAGCAGATGTCGCTGTGGCCGCCGAGGTATTTGGTACCGCTGTGAATCACGATGTCGATCCCCAGTTCGTACGGGTTCTGGTTGATGGGTGAGGCAAAGGTGTTGTCGATCGCACTGGGAATTCGGTGTGATCGGGCGACCTCCGCCACGGCGGCGATGTCGGCTACCAGCAGCAGGGGGTTGGACGGCGTTTCGATGTAAATCAACCGCGTGTTGTCCCGTATGGCCGCTTTGAAGTCGGCCGGTTTGTTCGACACAAGCGTATAGTCGATGCCGAATCGTTCGAATTCCGCACTGGCGAAATGATGGGTACCGCCGTAAATGTCGCGCTGCATCACCACATGATCCCCCTTGCCGACGAAAGCGACCACCACGGTACTGATGGCCGCCATACCGGAACTGAACAGAAGCCCGCTCTCGGTGTTTTCGAGTGCGCAGAGCTTGTCGATGACGGCCTTCTGGTTGGGGGTGTTGAAATAGCGCGGATAGACGTTCTCATCCGCATCGAGGTAAACGAAAGAGGAGGAGGTGAAGATCGGCGAGTTCAGACCACCGCTCATCCGATCCGGTATCGATCCACTGTGAACGCACTGCGTATCTTTGCCCATAACAGCTTCTCCTCAACATGATTTTTCATGCACCGTGGCGGCCTTAACGTTTTGAACGTAGGTACGATAAAATAGACGTAATCCTTTAACTGATAAAACCGACCAAACCGACGCAACTGACACAACCGGTTTCACATACCAAATTCGGAACAAATTGCAATGACCAATTTGGAAATCCGGCCAAGCCGTCGGTAGGGGGACCGAGGTCTCAGCGGGGTTTCAACTTGAGCGTTGCCTCGGCATGGTGTTCGATATCGGAACGGGTCAACCAACTCGGATGATAACGTCCCTCGAGATAGAGATTTATTTGATCGCTGTTATGGACGTTGCCGAGGAGCCCGGATTCACCGGTCGGCAGCACATGCAG
>JBDNAO010000200.1:0-6181 GCA_039768375.1 Desulfobacterales bacterium
ACCGGGTATGAGCGCGACGAGATTGAGCCCGACATGGATATCCGGCAGGATCTGGCCATCCGGTCGAGCCGTCTGCCCGTGATCATGAACGATGTGGAGCACCGCTTCGGCATCACCGTGAATGTCGAGGATTTCGTGGGTTTGCGCACTGTGAGGGAAATTGCAACCTGCATCGAAGGGCTGGCGGGTCGGAGCGCCAGCGGCGACGCGGCCGAACAACGGAACGATCAGCCCTCCTCAGCCGTCCCGGCCGCGACCATGCCCGACGAAGCGGCTGCTGAGGTCGCCGATCAAAAAGCATCGCTCAAGCGGCTGGTCTTCGAAAAGGTCGCCCTTCACCCTGCCACCGGCAAACCCCTCACGTTCACACCCGATCAACAGGTGGCGGTGCTCAGGATGAACCCCCAGTCGGCTCTATCGGCCGATGTGTCCCGTCTCCTGGAGAACCGTTTTGGGGCTTATTGCCTGAATCTGGACTGCTTGAACGGCCGGTTCGACCTGCGCACGGCCGAAGGAGCCCAAAATGCCGCTCAGCGGCTCAAAGAAGTCCAATCCCTGGCTGGCCTGGTCCTGGTCCTGGAGACCGAATCGCATTCCCTTCTGGCAGGACCCGAGGAAACGGCGGCATTTTTGAGCGGATTCTTCGGCTGTTTAAAATGCCTCATGGAGTCGAAAAACAGAGTCTTCAGCCTGAGTCTGCTTCGAGGGCTTGAGCCCCATTCCCCAGACGCGGTAGCCGTAGAGGGCGTTTTGGGCATGTTCCTGGCCGCGGCCCTTGAGTACCCCTCGATGCTGTTGCGAAGTGTGGCGCTGGAGAGTCGTACGGACGTCCAAAAAGCCCTGGATTTTGCCCTGGATACGGGCAATCCGATTATTGAATTGAGCTATCACGACCAGAAACCTTTTACCATCAAAGCCACCAATGCGCCGCTCTCCTTTATGCACCCGCCCGGACTCGTTCTGAACGCCGATGATGTGGTCGTGATTTCAGGGGGTGCCAAAGGCGTCACGTATCGCATCGCGCAGGCCCTGGCCCCCTTCAAACCCCGGATTGTGCTGCTGGGCCGAACCGAATTGGATTCCGCCGCAGCTTACGACACCCTCCGCAATGCCGGCGGTCCTGGTGGAAAAGCGGTCAAACGGTTTTTCAAAAGAAAAGATTCCGGACCGGAGGGTGACCGTAGGGAAGAAGAAACGTCAAGGCACCAGGCTGGCTTGGATATCGCCCGCAACGTATCCCGGCTATCCATTCTGGGACTCAAGGCCTCATACCGGTGCTGCGATGTCTCGGATCCCCACCAGGTGTCTCGAACGCTGGACCAGATCGTCAAAGAGTACGGCAAGATAGACGGAATCATTCATGGGGCCGGTCTCATCCGGGACGGCTTCATGGAGCAGATGACGCCCGAAGACCTCAAACAGGTCGTGGCGGTCAAACTCCTGGGGGCCTGGAATCTCTATCGCGCCGCCCGGGACCACGGCCTGCGATTCTTTACGGCGCTGTCTTCCTTGGTCGCCATCCAGGGCAACGTCGGTCAGGTCAACTACTGTGCCGCCAATCGATCGATGGCCGCCCTGGTGCATGCATGGCCGGCCGACCATGATGGTCTGGTCTCAAAGGCCCTGATGCTGCCGCCCATCGAAGGGACCGGCATGGCCGATGACCCGGAGGTCAAGGCACTCATGAAGCTCAAAGGGCTGTCTTCGGCCTTCGTGCACGCCGACGAGCTGGCCCAGATGGTCTGCCGCGAGCTCTTCCTGGCCCCGCCCCAACCGTCCTGGGTCGCTGTGGCCCGCATTTTTCCAAAGGTCAAGGGGACCCTGGTCGAATCGACCGAATCCGATGTGGATGAAGCAAACAATAACCTGGACGGACTCCGTTTCCAACCTGCAGATCTTCCCATGATCCAGACCGTGGACCAATTGGACCTCAAAAACGGCGAACTGGTCGCCAAACGGGTATTTTCGCAGGCCCACGACTTGTGGCTTGATGATCACAAACCCTTCAAGTTCCTCAAGCACCCTCTGGTTTCGAGCATAATGGCGGTCGAGACCTTTCTTGAGGCCGCCCATCTGCTCTACCCACACTTGCGTGTGCTGGGTGTGCGGCGGTTGACCTTCGAAGATATTCTGGAGTGTCCTGCCGAAATGGAGCGTGAAGCACAGATCACTTGCCGCCGCCAATCGGATGCGGTCCAAGGGGTTCGCTGTGAGGTCCGGCTCTCCAGCATCGATCTATCCCCTTCGGGTCGCCGGCTGGAGCGGAGGTCCACGAACTACCGGGGACAGGTCCTACTTGGCCCATCGATCACCGCCCTGCCCCATTGGCCGGAGTTCGCCGTAAAATCTTCGGAGCTGGACACACGGACCATGGAGCCCGCTGAAATTCAAGACAGCTACGCCGCGCGCACCGGTCTCAAAGGGCGCTACCGCGTGCTGGAGCGGATCCACGGCACCGGGCGCGGGGTTGTCAAGGGCGGCATGCGCTACCGCGAACAGGCCGATATCGCCGGCCTGGACCATGTCCGTTACCAGTACCCGCCCTATCTGTTGGAAGCACTGATGCACCTCATTGCATTCTACGCGTTCCTCCGCCAAGAGAACGGGGACGGTGATCTGATTCCCGCGAGCATGGAGGAAATGCGATATATCCGTCGGGCCCGAGAGGGAGAGCGCTTCACCCTCGAAGCACGCCTCCGCGCTCATGACACCCTGGGATTTACCTGGGATGCTCATGCGGTTGACGAGAGCGGCACTCCCATCATGCAACTCGTCGGTATGCGTATGAACCGCTTCCATCAGTAAGTGGAACCTCGAGCCATGAGTAGGAATATTTAACAGGGTAAAGAATTTGGTGCATGGAATTTGAGATTTCTGAAGTCCTCAATACCCGGGCTATAATCTTTAAAGATGACCTTTCTATTGGGTATAGTACGGTTAAGTTTCAGATGAGGTGTCTCCCTCAAACTTGGGTGGAACCGAGTTCGAATCGGCGGGGGAAGCGATCGGTGCCGCCTGCCCCGGGAGCGTGCGGATGTGCAGATCCCGCTGGGGGAAGGCAATCTCGATGGCCAGTTCGCGGAAGCGCCGGTCGATGTCGCAGCGGACCTGGCTCGGCAGCCTCCAGAAATCGTCTACGTAGACCCAGATGCGCAGACGGAAGATCAGCGCGCTGTCGGCATGATCGATGAACAGCACGTCCGGGCGCGGGTATTTTAAAACCCCGCGCGTATTTTGCGCAATGTCGAGCAGCGTTTTCTGCACCAGGTCGATATCCGATCCGTAGGCGACCCCAACATCGAGGTTGCGGCGCATCCGCTTGTCCTTGAAACTCCAGTTGGTCACCTGCTGACTGATGAGTTCCGAGTTGGGGATGATCACCGAGGCGTTGTCGAAGGTCTGCACCACGGTGGCACGCACGTTGATTTTTTTGACTTCGGCCCACAGACCACCGACCTCAATATAATCCCCCACCTGGATGGGCCGTTCGAACAGAAGGATCAGGCCGCTGATAAAATTGTTGAAAATGTTCTGCAGCCCGAACCCGATTCCGATGCTGAGCGCCCCGAAAATCACCGCCAGCGAAGTGGTATTGACGCCCAACGTACCAAGGGCCAGTATCAGGCCCAGACCCCAGCCGAGATAGCTCGTAATCGTGAGAATCGAATCCTGGAGGCCGCGGTCAAACGACTGCTTGTCCAGGATTCTTTCCTTTAACAGCTCCCGTCCGACGCGCACGGCCAATTGGGTTATAAAAATAATGGCAATCGCCAGCACAATACCTTTTATGCTGAGGTTGAGACTGCCGATCGAAATCATAAAATCGAAAAAGTACCTCAGTCGCGACCAAATAAAACCCGAGGGGTCCCAGACCCATATCAGGCCAGCCGTCAGACTGAATAACCAAACGACCCGTGCAAGCTGGATCAGTGACCAGCGCCAATGATGGGAACTGGTCAGCGGATTTTCGGCGTCCAGCCCCGCCAGCTCGGCCCTATAATCGCGATACCATTCCTGCACGGCGTTCAGGCTGATCCATCCCCAGAACAGCAGGGCCACCGACTCTGTCCAGGCTCTAAACCAATGACCCGCCAGAGCGCCATAGCCAATCAGGTTCAGCAGCAGGGTTCCGCCGAAAAAAAGGTAGGTCCACCCTTTGACAAGCCTGATTCTTTTCGGATCGGGGCCAGCCTGGCCATCACGCACCCCCGCGACCGCAACCGGCGTCATCTGCCGCCAGAAAAATAAGGCCCAGGCCAGAAAACCAGCCGACATAACGGCCCTCGCCATCCAGGCCAACAGGCTGGTTTGGCCCTCGATCCAGAACAGAATGAGGACAACAATGCCCGCTGTGCGGAAAAACCGTAAAAAACGTTTAAGACGAAGGGATACGAAAGACCGCAGGTCGGTCGGCGGGTCGCGAAATCCATATTTGAGGTAATCCAGCCCCCAGCGTGTTATCAGCAACGCGAGGAAGATAAAGAACAAAAGATGTCCCAGATCGATATTGAGGAGCGAAAACTGCGCGGAACTGTAAAACCCGAAGACAAGCGTCATGCCAAGTAGCGGAAGGGAGCGTCGCAGCAGGAGCAGCCCCAGCCGGCGAAAGTACCACTGCGGCCCCTCACACCTGTCTTCGATTCGCTTAAGGATGATACGGTACCGGCCCCGAAGCGCGATGATCACGACCAGCGCTGCCAAAAAAACAGACCATGGGGCAAATCCACCCATTTTGATCCGCTCCCACAGGGCTTTCCATGTCGCGGAACTGAAAAATGCCGTGATACGGCCCCAGAAAAATCGCAGCTCTTCCCGGAATATCTTGCCGTCCCGATCGCTGTAAGGGTTAACGCGTTCAAAAAGCGATGCCTTTTTCAGACTTGCCAGTTGCGCCGTCATTTTTTCGCCGATCGCGTTTTTGGCCTCCAGAGTGGACTTAATCTGGTCCAGCTGGTCTCCGTAGGCTTTCAAATAGCGCTCGCCGAGCTGTTTCTTTTCCTTGAGAACCTGAAGCAGTTCTTGAATAGCGGCGTCCAGCTGCTGCTTCTGGGCATCGGAGAACTGAGACTGCCGAATATCGGCAATCTGTTTCTGGGCCAGATCGATGCGGTTAGTGGCTTTTTGAAATAAAATCGATGTCGAATCCAAACGTTTCTGAAACGAATCAACCAGTTCGGTGAGGGTCCTGGATGTCAGCCGGTTGTCTTTGATCGCATTTTCCAGATCTTCGATCCGCAGTTTGCTCATCAGCAGCAATTGACCATGGGCCGTAATCTGAGATTCGTAGGCCTTGATTTCGGTCTGGACCTCATCCTGCAGGGTTTCCAGCTGCCGCAGCTGCGCCTTCAGATCCGCGAGTTCGGCACGATGGCTGGCCAAGGCACTGTCGAGTGATTTCGCTATCTGCTCAAAAGAGGTCAGGGCGTCGACAACCGCGCTCTCTTCTTCGGCGCGGGCCATGTAGGACAAAGAGAGCATGAGCAGCGCAGTTAACGTCAAGCCAACAAAGCGCCATGCCGAAGCCCCTTCAATAGGACGCCGTGATAAACGGAATAATATAGTAATTCTTTTAATCATGGCCATGACCGGCAGGATTGCCTTCGTGAGGAATACAGATAAACGGCATCTCGGGCATCAAGCGCGGCAAGAGGCCGTCCAACAGCGCATGGACCGTTCTTCGAGTCGGGCCATTATGATTCTCGTTTTCTATCTTCAGAAGTCTCGCTTTCTGGCAAGGAAGTGTTTGCACCACCGCTTCTCACCCACTCGTCGACTTCCCGCTTGTTAAATTTCCAAAGCCGGCCAATCTTGTGACCCGGCATTTGCCGTTCGCTAATCCACTTGTAGACAGTATCCCTCTTGATGCCGAGATGCTCAGCAATCTCATCCACGGAGAGCCATCGGTCTTCCATCATTTTACTCCGCTCACTGTTGGCTTCATCGGGTGCCTCGTAACAGCTTCTATATTTTGTTTCGATCGATGTACCCCGTTTCAGTCTTCGGCGTTTACATCCCAATATACCAGGACAAACAGGGCTACACTATATCAGTGGAAGTTTCATAGCAAGCGGTTTGTCCGTTTATTTTACCGATTTAACCGAGCGTGATCATGGGCAAACATGCCCGCGGCTGGCAGGAGATTGACACGGTGCTGGCTTATTTTGGCAAGCAGCTTGGGCCT
>JBDNAO010000201.1:0-2661 GCA_039768375.1 Desulfobacterales bacterium
CCATGAATGCTTAGTCAGCAAAGGGCTCGTTCAAAAAAACTTTTCATTTTAAACGCCGATGCATCCCGTCCGGCTGCCGGTGCGTAAACTTGAAATATCCAGATATACCAGCGTTTTCGCGCCTTGCCGGCCGGGCGCCTCAACGCCCCAAATTGCCGATTTATTTTTTCGCGAACCCTGAGCTACGAAATATCACAAGGACAACGGAATCGTAAACAAGCTCTGCGGAGGGGGATGAAGCTGCTGCCGACAGCATCGGGAAAAGTCTGTGACGACGACCCGTCGGCGACGATCGTGGAGGGTTGTCTATCGAAATGAAATCCATCGCCTCGGTGGAATCGAAACTGCATTAAAACCATTACGTGATAATCACGATGCCGGCGATATCCTGCAGCTTTTCCCTGACCCGGTCGAGAATGATTCTGGCGGGATCACAGGTGGAATTATCGTCAGGATGGGTGCTGTAGCAAGAACGGAGCAGCTCTTCGTTACCGAGCCAAAGGTCGAAATCGTCCAATATGAATTTTGCGACCTTCTCGTAGAATCGCTGGAATTGTTTGTCAGTCATTCTTGAAAGAATTTCCTGATGGCCACCGGGCAGGTCCGAGATAACCTTTTCAGCTGCATCGTCCAGGGTCTTCGGCATCCGGGACCGCTGTTTCCTGACAAACATAATGGTATGTGAGCCCTTTAGAACAAAGTTTTTGCCTTTTTTACCGGTTCGAAAAAGCAAATTATATGCCATGTGAATCGAGGTAAAACGGCATTATGCCGGAATCGCCGTCGGTGAAGACTTTGAGCAATAGGCTCACTGTTTCGGCCGTTCCCGCAGCGCATTTTTGGGGGACGGAACGGCCTCTTTTCTGACCAAAATTTGACACTTTCATCTCATTCTGACGGGTATCCGACAGATGCCGCCGGTGCGGCATTGACGTTTGGTCACGATGTGCTTACCATGCCGGCACAATCGACATTCAATCAGAGGCAGATCCGTATTTTTCGTTTGCGTCAGAATTGCTTGGTTTTGTGTCTTCAGATAGACCGCCGCTGCCGTTAAAAGGAAGTTCAATACAATGGAAAACAAAAAACTCCCCCGTATCACGATCCTCGGAAAGCGCATCATCCTGTCATTGCTCGCCTTCATGCTCATCTGGCCCCTGACGGTCGGCGTATACTCCCTGATTTATAAAGGCTACACACTTATCGACCGCACGACCTTTCCGAGCTTAGATGCCAAACTGAAGGAGACGCTCGACAAAACGCCGCCCGATGCGCCGGAAACTGAAAAAGGTGCGGCGCTTTCCATGGCACTGCGAAACCGGTTGAATCAGGAGATGACTTCGGCATTCGGCTGGTCGGTCAACGACTTGTGGATTTCCCCGACGCGATGGCTCGACAACCGTGCCAACCGGCAGAAAGGGACGATCTTTGCACTCCGGATGCTCTTGGGTTTTTCCGCCACCCACCTTTCTAAACTCGGCGCCGTCGATGCCGAAAATCCATTGCTCAAGGAGGCCAGAGAAAAACGATTTGCCTTCTCCGAGGACAGCTGGTGGTTTCCGTCGACCGAGAGTGAGTATCGTAAAGGCATTGCGCTCATGCAGCAATACGAGGCCGACCTTCACGCCAACAAAGCGGTCTTCAACATGCGCTCTGACGACCGCTACGATCTCTTGAGTTATATCACCGGCAAACAGTTCCTCGATCAGCCCCTCGGGCTTCTGGTTCAGAGCAACAGCGAAGTGTCGTATTCGGAACTCGATAACAGAATTTATTACACCCAGGGGGTTGTTTTAGTTCTGCGCGACGTCCTGACTGCAATCTTCCATCTCTATCCGGAAATCAGCGAAAAAGGTGGGGCCGAAAACATACGGATTGCAATGAGAGGAATCAATCAAATTTGCACCTTCGATCCGCTGGTTGTGCTCAGGGGCGACCATGACTCCGTCATGGCCGACCATCGCGGCAAGATGGCAAGATACCTGATCGAAGTGAGGGAACGGCTTAACGATGTGGCCCAGTCGATCAATCGTTGACGGAGGGGAGCGACGGCCCGCCATAAAAACCGGTGTATTTCCCTACTGATGGATCCGGTCGGGTAGCCACACTGTGTCTACCCTGCTCTCTTAGCATGTCTCGGGCGAAATGAGCTTCAGGGCAGACTTCAGCTGCCTGAACTCGGCCGGCGTCAACGCTTGCCAAGGTTCGGTCGGCATGAATTTAAGGGAAGATCTCACCAAAGGTGAAAACACCTTGCCGGCCTGAATTTCGGGTGACTGCATCAGGAACCCGAAATCTTCCCCCGCGTTCAGAAGGATGTCCAGCTTGTCGCTCTCTTCCATCAATTCGACCATCAGCAAATTCTGCACCAGACTGCCGCCCTTGAGCCAGCGTTTCCCGGTCCGCCCGGTAAATATTTCGATATAGGGGTTGTAAAGCTCCACCGCCGCATTGCCGGCAGCCATAAGAAAGGCTTCGGGAACACTATAGCGACCATCTTCGAATGGTATCCAGTCTGTCACCATTTTCATCTCCAGCGGTTTGTATCCTGCATGAACTTCCGTCGCCTTCGGAGGCCGGGAATCGTGTCGTTGCATCGCCCGACAACCCTCGATCCAAAAACTCTCATTTGACGTTGAAACAAATACTAATGCGCGAAAA
>JBDNAO010000202.1:0-2714 GCA_039768375.1 Desulfobacterales bacterium
ATGGGGTGGCGGAAGGGTTGAGCAGCGGTAAAATCGTTGTGGACATGAGTTCGATATCTCCGGTAGAAACAAAGGAATTCGCGCAAAAGATCAACGCCATAGGCTGCAGTTATCTGGATGCACCGGTTTCCGGCGGTGAGGTGGGCGCCAAGGCGGGCACACTGACGATAATGGTCGGCGGCGATCAACCGACCTTTGACAGGGTGAAACCGCTTTTTGAACTGATGGGGCAGAATATCACTCTTGTGGGGGGAAATGGCGACGGACAGACCTGCAAGGTGGCCAACCAGATCATCGTGGCGCTGACCATCGAAGCGGTTGGTGAAGCACTTCTGTTCGCATCCAAGGCTGGGGCGGACCCGGCGAAAGTCCGCAAGGCGCTGATGGGTGGATTCGCGTCATCCAAAATCCTCGAGATTCACGGCGAACGGATGATCAAGCGGACGTTCGATCCCGGTTTCCGGATCACACTTCATCAGAAGGATCTGAACCTGGCCCTGTCGAACGCACGGAAACTCCAGATGGCGTTGCCTAATACGGCCACGGCACAGGAGCTCTTCAACAGTGTCGCCGCCCAGGGAGACAGTAGCCTGGACCACTCGGCCATGGTCCTCGCCCTCGAGAAACTGGCCGAATACAAAGTCAGCGGATAGGCAGACGGAAAATTTGCGAAGAGGCTGCGGGGGCAGGGAAAGAAAACCTTGCGTCTCATGCGGAAAGCCTGATACTCAGGCATCGAGGACATCACTTAACGACCCGCGGTCGGTTGCAAAACTACCCTTGTAAATGATAAGGAGCCCGAAAAGGTGTCAGATATAAAGACAATCCAAACAATGGAAGCACCGGCGGCCTTTGGCCCTTTTTCCCAGGGGGTGAAGACAGATACGCTGGTTTTTGCCACGGGACAGCTTCCACTCGATCCGGCAACAGGAGAGATTGTCAGCGGCGATGTCCGGGAACAGACGCGCCAAGTGATGAACAATCTGAAGGCCATACTCGCGGAGGCCGGGTGTTCCATGGACCGGGTGCTCAAAGCGACGGTATTTATCACCAGCATGGACGATTTTGTGAAGGTCAACGAAGTGTATGCCGAATTTTTTTTCGGCAACTATCCGGCCCGCTCCTGCATAGAGGTATCCGGGTTGGCGAAGGGAGCGAAAGTGGAGATAGAAGCCATCGCCCTGCTCCCTAAGTCTTAGGGCTTAATCAGTAATAACTTCACATTTTAGGCGCCGATGCATCCCGTCCGTCCGCGTCGCTAAAAGTCTGAATTTTCAGATATTCCTGCGTTTTAGCGCCTCACCGGTCGGGCACCTCAGCGCCCAAAATTGTGAATTTACTTTTTCGTGAACCCTTAGGCTCCCATTCGAGGCATTACTAGCCTGCACAGTAACCATCGGTTAGGCCAGCCGCAACCGGTTGGGGCAGCATAATATCACTTGGCCCTCCCCTCTGCGTGTAATACCTCGAAGAACGCCCGTCCTCCGTACTAACGTTACTACGGAGGGTGGAACGGCGAGTCCGAGGTCCACGGTTGAACACGACCACCCCCCCTGTGTTCCCGCATTGGCTTAACAATTGGACTCCTTGAGCTCGTGCAACATCCAGGCTACCGGCGGCAAAGGCGATAGACCGGATGCGGAATTAAGGACAATGGAAAACGTTATCATACACGCTGCGACATACAGGGACCTGCCGGAGATTCTTGAGCTTTACCGTCAATTTGATCCAGAAGGCAGCCCAGTCTTTCCTTTAGCCGACGCAAAAAATATATTCGAGACGATAAACGAGTATCCCGATTATCAGGTCTATGTGGCGCGCCGTTACGGTAAAACGTTGGGCACCTTTGCCCTGTTGATCGTGGACAATCTTGGCCACCTGGGCGCGCGGTATGGGATCGTTGAAGATGTCGTCGTCACTGCTGATTGTCGGGGGATGGGGATTGGAGGGCAAATGATGCGGTTTGCCATGCAGAAATGTCATACGGCCGGGTGCTACAAGCTGGTGTTGTCCAGCAATAAAAAACGGGCTGATGCGCATAGATTCTACAAAAAATTGGGTTTCAGACAGCACGGATACAGTTTTGTCGTAACCATGTAAGTCATTCGATTTTATCTGTTTGGTAAATATAGGCTTTAAGATAATTTTATTGGACTGAAAGTATCGAAACGGGAAGGAGTCGGACGATAATGGAGAACGCGTGTAAGGGCTGGGAGATACTGAACGCAAAGGATTTCCGTGACATTAACCCGGGGGATCGTATTCTGATGGGGCCCGGCCCCAGTGATGTTCCCGCAAGAACGCTGCAGGCCTTAGCCGCACCCTGCATTGGACACCTGGACCCCTACTTTCTGGCGATCATGAACGAGGTCCAGCAGCTGCTCCGTTTTGTGTTTCAAACGGAGAACGAGCTGACGATCCCTGTCTCAGGGACCGGCAGCGCCGGCATGGAAACCTGTTTTGTCAACCTGGTCGAACCAGAAGACGAAGTGGTCGTCTGCGTCAACGGGGTTTTCGGAACACGCATGGCGGATATCGTCAATCGCATCGGCGGCCAATTGATCCGCATCGATGCCGAATGGGGAACAGCCATTGACCCCCAGGCGTTAAAGGATGCGATTGAAGGCCGCAAACCCAAATTGGTGGCCGTGGTCCATGCCGAAACGTCGACCGGCGTGTGCCAGCCCCTCGATGATCTGGCCCGGATCAGCCAC
>JBDNAO010000203.1:0-5737 GCA_039768375.1 Desulfobacterales bacterium
GGACTGGTTCAAGGCGGAATTCAGGCCCTCAGCCGGTCGTATTATGCGCGATTGATTCCCAGACACCGAACGGCCGAGTATTTCGGGTTTTACAACATGCTGGGTAAATTCGCCACGATCATCGGGCCCTCGCTTATGGGACTGGTCGGCTTGACCGTCAAACGCATCCTTCTGCCTCCGGCCCCCTCGGCGGCCGACGTGGCACACTACGGCCAAGTGGCATCGCGCTGGAGCATGGGCTCGGTGGCCTTGCTGTTTCTCATCGGCGGCATTCTGTTTTACTTCGTAGACGAAAAACAGGGTCGCGCCGAAGCGGCCCGTCAGTCCGACACCGAATCCAAACCGTCCTCGCCTGGCTAAGGGGCCACGAAATCGACCAACTTTTCGATGAAAAAGGCTACGCGCAATTTAAGAAACTTCTGAAACAAAAATTTACGAGCCACAGCAGTATCATCGATCTTTACTTTGAAACATTGACCGGCAACCCGCAGGCCGCTGCCGCAGAGGATGCCACAAACTATGAAAAAGTACCCGACCCCGCCCTTGAGCTGTGAGTCGGGGCGGCATTCCCCGGCGAATCTCGCGTCGGGCCGGGTGCCGGTTTACCTGAATAGTTGTTCGGACCCCGAAAAAGCGTCTTGACATAGAATTTATTTATGTATATTAGATGCTTATAAATTAATGGGCCCGAGCGATTTTTAATGCAGCAGGTGGGCGGCCGTCAACGCCGGGTCCTTCTACGGAGATTTAGTAAATGATCGATATGGACGATACCCGACTCAAGGCCGAAATTGATGAAATTGTCACCAAAATCAATACAACCATGAAAAAAATTGAAAACGTTGTCCCGCTGAATGCCCCGGAAGCCGACACCTCCGGCGACGTGAAAGCCGATTCCGCCCCGGCCGGTGATGACTCCCCCCAAGAGGGTTCCCAATCTCCCTGACTGCCTGATGCACCTGATATGCTTAAGTTTTCAATCTGTAGACCAGCAAAAATAAATGTTGACCTTCGTGTTTAACTCCATTATTGAAACGAATAACCAGTACATAAAACCCCAAATCGACCCTGCGAATTGAGGAGGTGCTATGGCGTTGACCAAGAACGAAATCGTCACGGCGGTGCATGAGCTTGGTTTCACCAAGAAAAAATCGGTCGACATCGTTGAATCTCTTCTGGAAATAATAAAAAACACACTGGAACGTAAGGAAGACGTGCTGATTTCCGGGTTCGGAAAATTTTGTGTCAAAGAAAAGAACAAAAGGCGCGGTCGTAATCCGGCGACCGGATCAGACCTGATTCTGAGGGAGCGTAAGGTCGTCACGTTTAAATGTTCAGGAAAACTGAGAAACAAGATCAACCGGTCGGACTGATCTCCTGCGGCCTTTTTTTTAAATGACGTCACCGCGAAGCCCGATTCAAACGCGATGATTCAACCACCTCTCTGAACAATCTGCAAATTATTCCTGAATTTTGTCGGGTTAACACGATCCATTTTATCCCCTCCGTTCATCACCCAAGCCGTAAAATCGCTCTTTTTAGAGAATTAGAAACCAAAGGAAGGGCGCGGAGCCGTTTACGAATCAGGCGGCACTGAAATTTTCCATCGATTGACCTCACTCTCTTGCAGAAATGAAACTTTCTGCAGGCGTAAACTGCCTTAAAGGTCGATACCATACGTTTTTATTTTGCTGAGCAAAGAGGGATGGCTGATTTCCAGCAGGCGCGCGGCCCGGGTTCGATTTCCGCCGGTTTCCGTAAGCGCTTTGACGATGAGTTTTTTTTCGAGACTTCGCTGGGCTTCTTTCAGGGAAAAACCCTCGAAAAGAGTATCGAGATGACCGTTTTCAAGCCCCGTGACGACGCTGCCCGGAAGGTGTTCAGGCAACAGGGCGTCTTGGTCGGCTAACACTACCGCCCTTTGGATTACATTTTCCAGCTCACGGACATTACCCGGCCAAGGATGTTTCATTAAGTGGGACATGGCCCCCGGACTGATGGAGGCAATGTTCTTTTTCAACTCGCCGTTGAAACGCTCGATAAAAAGCTGACAAAGAGGCGGGATATCCTCGGTCCGCTCTCTGAGTGGTGGCAGGTGAATCTGCATCACGTTGAGGCGGTAAAACAAATCCTCGCGGAAGGTCCCCCTCCGCATTTCCGCCTCCAGACTCTTCGCAGTCGCCGTAATCACCCGGACATCGACCTTATGTGTTTTCGGGTCGCCGACCGGTCGAACCTCGCTTTCCTGCAGCACCCGCAACAGCTTGACCTGCAAAGACAGAGGCAATTCGCCGATTTCATCCAAAAACAGCGTTCCACCCTCAGCCGCTTCGAAAAGTCCGGCCTTGTCACGGTCCGCGCCGGTGAAAGCCCCCTTTTTGTAGCCGAACATTTCGCTTTCGAGGAGATTTTCGGGGATCCCGCCACAATTGACCGGTATGAGACGACCGTCGGCCCTTTCACTGTAAAAATGGATGCCGCGAGCGATCAGCTCTTTACCGGTCCCGCTTTCACCCGTAATCAGCACGGTGGTGTTGTGCCGGGCGACTTTTTTGGCCAGTTCGAACACCGCTTGCATGGCTTTGCTCTGACCCACCATGCGGTCGAAACGGTTGTCGGCCTGGATGTTTCTGATCCGCTCCCGCAGAAAGTTGTTTTCTTTCTTTAACCGTTCGCGCTCTTCGGCCTTTTTGAGGGTCAGGGTGACCTCATCACTTTTGAACGGTTTTGAAATGTAGTCGTATGCACCCAGCTTCATGGCCTCTATCGCCGTCTCAACGGTACCGTAAGCCGACATCATGATAACGGTCGAGTGCTTGACCAAATCTCCGGCGGTCTTAAGGAAAGTCATTCCGTCCATCTTCGGCATCTTGATGTCGCAGAGGATAAAATCGTAGGAGGACCGCTCCAGCATTTTCATGCCTTCGAGCCCCTCTGAGGCCGTGTCGACTGAGTAACCGGAATTCTTCAGCATGGCCGCCAGCATGTGACGCATGTTACTTTCGTCATCGATCACGAGCAGTCGCCGCGGACCTTGAGCACATGCCGGAGAGGGTGATGCGTCCATCATAAAGACCTGCTATCCGGCCCCTTCACCAACTGAATCTGTATCCAGCCGAGGGGCGGTTGAGCGTCATTCGGTTTTCCAATCCAGTAACTCGCCATTTCGTGCAAAATCAAATCCATTAGGAAACTGCATACCCGCTTGTCTTCGCCGCTTGAGAACACAGCAGATCGGCACCGCGGATAGGCGAGAGCCATAGACAACGGAACGCCGTGGCAAGGACAGGCCATCAATTATTGGTGAATGGACCCGGGTAGACGGGCTGGCTCGCTCAACGGCAACGTCACGCACATCGTCGTGCCTTCGCCGACCTTGCTGGCAGCCGAAATTTTGCCGCCAAGGCTTTCTAAAATCATGAAACTGACCGAGAGCCCGAGCCCGGTACCTTTGCCCGGTTCCTTGGTGGTAAAAAAAGGATCAAAGATATCGGCGATGTTCTCAGGCGCTATTCCGATGCCATTGTCGATCACCACTATTTCCAGCACCTGCTGATCGGCTGCGTCTAGGGAATCGTTCGCACCGCCATTATGCTTAGCGAGCCTCGATCGGATGCTGAGGCGTCCTTCGCCGTTCGATGATTTCGAAGCGATGGCATCGACGGCGTTGAGAATCAAGTTCAAAAAAACCTGGCGCAATTGGTTGGGATCCGCGATGACACAATCATTTTGGGATTCCAAGTTTAGGCGGATGTCGATATTGGCCACCTTCGGCTCGAAGCGGACGACATCAGAGACATTGGTGATGACATCGTGAACGTGTGTCGCCGTTGCGCCCTCGGCCGACGGACGTGACAGATCGAGCAACTGTCGGATAATCGTGTTGATCCGGCAGATCTCTTCCCCCGTGCGGCTGATATAGTCGCGTTTTTCGGTCTCATCGATATCACCGTTTTCCTGTTTGAGCAGGTCCAGATAGCCCATGACGATACCGATCGGATTGCCGATCTCGTGGGCAATGCCGGCTGACAGGCGCCCGATGGAAGCCAGCTTCTCAGCTCGTATAATTTCCTGTTGGGCTTTTTGCAGGTCTGTGTTGGCTTTTTCAAGAGAGGCAACCGTCGCACGCAGTTTTTGTTTGTCTGCGGCAATCCGCTCCAACATAAGGTTGAGAGACTTCGAGAGCTTGTGAAGTTCGTTGTCTCCCTTTCGCACGGCAAAAATCATACCGGTGTCTTCCTCACGGTAGTCTTCCGCACGCCCCGCCAATCGCTGTAAGGGATCCAAATAGAGTTTGGTAATGCGGTAAACACCGATAGCGGCAAGGATCGCAATGTTGATGACGCCGTATATGAGGAAGATTTTTTGGGACCGTCTTTCGGCTTGATATAAGTCTTCGAGATTGGTGGCCACACCGACGGCGCGGTCGACAACGCCACCTTTTAAATAAGGGTTGGCTACCATAAGGTGGTGATCCTGGAACCAGAAAATACCCCAGACCTGGCCGGAAAAACAGAGTTCCTGACGTCCGGTTTTAAGCGCAGAATGAACACACTCCCGCAGCTCTTGCTTCAGGTTGCCGCCCGTTCCTTGATCCAAAAGCGGTTTGCCGAAGCGATCAACCGCAACGGCACAATCAATTTTGGCGTGCGCAAAGAGGGAAGAAACAGGGCCGGTGCCGGCAGCGATAACGGCCTCGTCCGGTTGCGGCACACGGGACACGTTTTCGTCGATCGCAGCTATAATCAAGCTTATTTTGGCTATTTCCGACCGCAAGACATCGCGGTGGTGTGTGATTACCGCGACGACAGCAAGAAGAAATGTCCCGATAGACAACAGTACCACCAAATTGAGCAGGATATTCGATTTCAAACTGCGGGCGATCAAGGCCACCTCAGACACTGTTCGTGTAAAGATGGCAACGCATCTGTCGGCGTTGCGTCCCGGAATGTAACAATCACAAGATATCGCGTCAGGGAACTCTGGTGAATCAAATTAAAATGATGGTCTGTTGCCGCGGGAAGATATTTAATCTAATAATATTATTGAATATTATCACATTCACGGGGGGATTGCAATTGTCAATGAAGCTTCTGCTTTTCCAAAAAAATACCCCGAATGTCCAACTGGATCATCCGGGGTATAAAATAAATTTCCGGCGGCGTCCTACTCTCCCACTCAGTCTCCCGAGCAGTACCATCGGCGCTAAAGAGCTTAACTTCCGTGTTCGAGATGGGAACGGGTGTGACCTCTTTGCTATCGCCACCGAAAAACTGAAAGCCTTGAAATCATAGGGTCAATTTGTTTGTAAACATCGCCTTAAAAGGTCAGATTGTGTGAATTATTTTGTGGCCAAGCCGCACGACCGATTAGTACCGGTAAGCTGAACACATTGCTGTGCTTGCACACCCGGCCTATCAACCTTGTCGTCTACAAGGGGTCTTCAGTTAAGTATGTTTCCATACTTAAGGGATATCTTATCTTGAGGTTGGTTTCCCGCTTAGATGCTTTCAGCGGTTATCCATTCCGAACATAGCTACCCAGCTATGCCGCTGGCGCGACAACTGGAACACCATTGGTTCGTCCATCCCGGTCCTCTCGTACTAGGGACAGATCCTCTCAAATATCCTGCGCCCACGGAAGATAGGGACCAAACTGTCTCACGACGTTTTAAACCCAGCTCACGTACCACTTTAATTGGCGAACAGCCAAACCCTTGGGACCTGCTCCAGCCCCA